>NZ_JBIWEU010000001.1:0-218113 GCF_044762675.1 Peribacillus sp. NPDC096448
TTATACACAGCAGCTGCATGGGTACTAGACACTCCAAAATCGTTCATATAGTTTAGTACATCCATCTTAAAGCTAATATCATAATTTGTATAGGTAGACATTAGCCCTTCTATACCATGTTCTTTATAATGCGCCACCCAATGCTTTAAAGGAGTCAAACTGGTATTAAATTGATTCGCGACAGTTCTAAATGAGTCAACTCCTTCTAAATAAGCAAGGACAGCTTTTAATTTCAACTCTAATGAATATTTTGTCATAAAAAATAGCACCTCCAATTGTTAGATGGTGTCTAACAATTGGGGTGCAGTTCAAGTAGCGGGTTGGTCGTTTTTTTATTGGTTTTTATGTTATTTTAAATTTTCTGGATTTAAATTTTCCAGTTCCGGTAAAACGAAGCGTCCGTCCTTGCGTATCAAGACGTCATCAAAATGGATTTCCCCGCCGCCATATTCAGGCCGCTGGATATTGACCAGGTCCCAGTGAATGTCTGAATGGTTTCCGTTATAGGCATCATCATAGCATTGTCCGGGAGTGAAATGAAAACTTCCATCAATTTTTTCATCAAAGAGGATATCTTGCATCGGGTGTAGAATATAAGGATTTACACCAATTGCAAATTCACCGACATATCGTGCGCCTTCATCAGTATCAAAAATTTTGTTGATGCGTTCCGTATCATTCGCAACCGCTTCAACGATTTTTCCATCCTTGAATGTTAACTTCACGTTTTCAAAAGTAAAACCCTGATAAGGGGAAGGAGTATTATACGAAATCACTCCATTGATGGAATCTTTAACTGGAGCCGTATATACTTCACCGTCAGGAATGTTCAGCTCACCCGCACATTTGATGGCTTTAATGTCTTTGATGGAGAAGGTTAGGTCCGTACCGGGCCCAGTTAAGCGGACCTTATCCGTTTTATCCATCAATTCAACAAGGTTGTCCATTGCTGCGCTCATTTTGCCATAGTCGAGGTTGCAGACTTCGAAATAAAAGTCTTCGAATGCTTCTGTGCTCATTTTGGCTAATTGGGCCATGGAATTTGTCGGGTAGCGAAGTACGACCCATTTTGTTTTTGGCACGCGGATATTTCTATGTACTTTACCGATTGTCTGTCCATGAATCGCCATCTTCTCTGAAGGGACATCGGATTGTTCATTGATATTATCCCCGGCACGAAGCCCGATATAAGCATCCATCTGGTTCATTACGTTTGCTTCAAACTCACCCATCATCTTGTACTGTTCTTCTTTGGCACCCATCAGCAAGGCACGATCCACTTGGTGATCCTTTAACAGGACGAATGGGTAACCACCTGCTGCATAGGCTTCATTCACAAGTGCGTTAACAAGTTCACGCTGCAATCCAAAGTTTTCGATCAAGATTCTTTCACCTTTTTGAAGCTTCACGGAATAATTGATTAAGTTTTTGGCCAATGTACCAATTCTGGGATCTTTCATAAAAAATACCTCCATTGTTTAAATTCGACTTATCTTTTCTATCATACCCGATTTCCTGCCATAAGTGTCACCTATGAATTTCGCGGAGGAAATGGATGCAGACAACAATATTTCCAGATTAGGGTTTGATAGGGTATATTGAAAAAATAAATACGTTTATAATAATAGGGAAGGGGTAATTAATATCTAACAGCTATTAAATAAGTCGATTTTTTTCGGAGGTGTTCCAATGGAGATTATTTTATACGTAAGTGCTGCTGTTGCAGCGATAGCTTTTTTGGTACTAGTTATATTTCTAACAAAGGTACTGACATCACTTCAAACTACCCTGGACAGTGTGGCCCGGACGCTGACAGGACTAGAGAGCCAAATGCAGGGCATAACGCTCGAAACTACTCAGTTATTACATAAAACGAATACGTTGGCTGAAGATTTGCAGCAAAAGTCAGAAAACCTGAACACGGTGGTGGATGCGGTGAAGGATGTAGGTACATCCATCTCTAGCTTTAATTCTTCCATCCAAAAGGTTTCCCATAAAGTGCAGGCTGAGATTGATAATAATCAAGAAAGAATCTCACAAATTGTACAATGGAGCAATGTAGCCATGGAGATCAGGGACAAATGGAAGGCCAGAAGCAAACAGGCAGCCCCGACCCCAACTGAAAGGGCAGAGTTAGAAAGGGAAGCGCTGGAAACAGATAACTTACCTAAAAAAAGGTTTTTACGTTCCAGATCATAAAATCTAGTTAAATAAAAATGAACTGAAAATTGAAAGGGGAATGTATTATGACTCAAAAAGAATTTCCGACAAAGGACTATCAGAAATCATATGAGGACGAACGCGACTCGATCAATTCTAAGGACTTTATGATTGGCGCCTTGATCGGCGGGATGATCGGAGCGGCTACAGCTTTGTTCATGGCTCCGAAAACAGGCAAGGAATTAAGGAATGACTTCAATGAACAAGCTAGAAACATTTCAGAGAAAACAGAAAGATTAAGACAAACGGCGATGGAAAAAGGTACAGTCCTTGCTGATACTGCAAAAGAAAAAACAAGCTCAGTCACGGAAATCGTTTCCAATAAATCTTCAAATATCGTCAACAAAGTGAAGAGCCTGAAAACGGGAAAAGAGAACGGCGACGCTGCTGATGATACAACGAATTCAAGCAATAAGGATATTGATGTAACCGGAACTACCGATGCTCCTATCGTATCAGTCGAAACGAACTTTGCTAATGGAAATGACCCGGAAAATAATCCTGCAGATCCTACAAGCGGAAACAAGAATGCGGCAAAATTAAAACTTGATGAAGCGAAAAAGGCATTTGATGAAACGGAGAGTAAACTAAAAAATTAAACTCCTTAGATTCCTTTAATGGGAATGAAGAGGCATTAAGGGACGAAGAATAAGGCGGTGAAGTGCTTCGATGGCTTCATCGCCTTTTTGATGGTAAAATTTATATGACAAGGAAAGGAGACTGCTTTATGGTCATGAGCAAAATCGAAACAGAAGAACAATTCAATGAGCTTTTAAAAGAGGATACATTCCTGCTTTTCAAGCATAGCGTAACATGCCCTGTAAGTGCTGAAGCATTTGAACAATATGAGAGGTACATCTTAGGGAACGAACAACTTAAAACGGCCTATTTAGCCGTCCAGGAAGCTCGTCCACTATCCAATTATGTGGCAGAAACATTTGATGTCAAACATCAATCACCTCAGGCCATCCTTTTTAAAAGTGGAAAACCTGTCTGGAATGAATCTCATTGGCGGATTACATATGATTCATTGAGCAAGGCCATTACAGAATGAATTTGAAGGCCGGATCCCTTTTGTAGGGGGTCCGGCCTCTTATTATTCCAATGATTGGTGGGCCTAAGGATTTTAATCCTGGGGAAACCTTTTCTAGGGATGCCCTTCCTGTTCATTTGGCTAACACAAAGACTCTTTAAACATTTCTCGATGGCTCAGACAAGTGACAGAAGATTTAAACATTTCCCTATGATCTTGAGAGAAATTATCAATTAAATGATAGCTTTCCTGTTCTATTTCCAATATAATTCCTACAACGGATCGTGTTTCAATATTCAGTTTCTTGCATGAGTGGCACCTAGTTTTATGCATTTATAACTTTAATGCTTAAAAGCGTTTAATTATTAAAGAAAAATATAGTGACATTTTTGGACACTTCATTTATAATTGATTTTATCATACATGAAATATTCTAAATTTTTCATTGATAAAACAATCGGGGTGGATGTTCGAGGATCCAGATGGGATTTTTTTTAGTATAAGTCCGCTGAACCGATTTCTATTTTAAAAAACGAAGGGATGGATTTGTAATGAGCAACAAAGAGCTTGATGGACTTCGTAATCAACTGGATGATGTGAACCTTCAGTTATTACATCTTATTAATCAACGTGCTGAACTTGTACAGGAAATTGGTCGCGTTAAAGAAAAACAAGGTGTAAACCGTTACGATCCGGTCCGTGAAAGAACAATGCTGGATCTTATCGAAGCCAATAATCAAGGACCGCTTGATCTTGGTTCGATTAAACATATTTTCAAAGAAATCTTTAAATTGGGCTTGGAGCTGCAAAAAGATGATCAGAAGAAAACGCTTCTTGTATCAAGAAAACAAAAGGCTGAAGACACTATCATCGACATTAAGGGTGAATTGGTAGGTAACGGGATCCCTAGCTTCGTTTTCGGACCATGTGCCGTTGAATCTTATGAACAGACAGCTGCGGTGGCGGAAGTCATTAAAGCTAAAGGTTTGAAATTGATGCGCGGCGGTGCCTTTAAGCCACGTACATCTCCATATGACTTCCAAGGACTTGGTTTGGAAGGTTTACAAATACTTAAACGTGTTGCTGATGAATACGGCTTGGCTGTCATCAGTGAAATCGTGAGTGCCAACGATATTGAAGCGGCAATCGATCATATCGATGTCATCCAAATCGGGGCGCGCAACATGCAAAACTTCGACTTGCTAAAAGCGGCAGGTGCTGTAAATAAACCAGTACTTTTAAAACGCGGACTGGCTGCAACGATTGAAGAGTTCATTCATGCAGCGGAATACATCATGTCGCAGGGCAATGGCAACATCATCCTTTGTGAACGCGGTATCCGCACATACGAAAAAGCAACTAGAAATACACTTGATATCTCTGCTGTACCGATTTTAAAACAAGAAACCCATTTACCGGTCATGGTTGATGTAACCCATTCAACTGGACGTCGCGATCTCTTGCTTCCTACGGCTAAAGCGGCTCTTGCAATCGGTGCTGACGGTGTTATGGCTGAAGTGCATCCAGATCCTTCCGTTGCTCTATCGGATTCTGCACAGCAAATGGACTTCAAACAATTTGATGAATTCTACGATGAAATTAAACGTTTGAACTGGGTAACTGTATAAGCTAAGAAAGTCTTTAAATGATCTACTTACGGCCCTTACCAACTTGGCAAGGGCTTTTTTTAATGGTAAAATACTAGTTTTTGCAGAAAAAGCTTCGAAATAAGCACTATTGGATTGCAGGAAAGATTCGACTATCGTATGATAAATAACAAGAATGAGAACTGTTCGGAAGATTGGGTCATACATAAAGTGATATCTATGTGAATTTTATACTTGAATAGGGTATTGAATATTTGACTGAGAAGAGAGTAGGACTGCTTTTTTGTTAGGCAGATCGTTCCTAAAATAATCTTCCTTATAGAGAAAAACGCATAAAAGATTTTTTTTCGAAATAATTCGGGTCTTTTATGGGGAAAATGAAAGAAATGGAGGAATGGATGAATGAATAATATAACCATTTATGATGTGGCGCGTGAGGCGAATGTTTCCATGGCCACCGTTTCCCGCGTAGTTAACGGGAATCCAAATGTAAAGCCTGCAACAAGGAAGAAAGTTTCCGATGTTATTGAAAAGTTGGGGTACCGTCCCAATGCAGTGGCAAGGGGACTTGCTTCAAAGAAAACGACTACAGTCGGGGTCATCATCCCGGATATCTCGAGCATCTTTTTTGCCGAATTGGCACGGGGCATAGAAGATATAGCCACCATGTATAAATACAATATCATTCTAAGCAGTTCTGATGAGAATATAGATAAGGAATTCCATTTGCTGAATACGATGCTTGGAAAACAAGTGGATGGTATCGTATTCATGGGCGGCAACATTTCCGATGAGCATGTCAAAGAGTTTAAGAATTCACCGGTTCCAATCGTTCTCGCAGGTTCGGTGGATGAAAGCGGGCAAGTTCCATCGGTTAATATTGATTATGAGGCGGCGGCATTCGACGCAGTGACCTTCTTTGCTAATAAAGGCCACAAGCATATCGCTTTTGTAAGCGGAAACCCTTCCGCGCTGATTAATGAAATGAAATTGACTGGATATAAACGGGGATTGAAGGAAGCTGGTCTTTCATTTGATGAAAGGTATATTGTTGAAGGTGATTATACATATGATTCAGGAATTGAATCTTTTGAAAAGTACCTGGAAGTTAAAGACAGACCGACGGCATTCATCGCCGGTGCTGATGAAATGGCGCTTGGAATTGTCCATGCCGCACAGGACAAAGGGTATAATGTGCCGGAAGACTTTGAAGTGATCAGCTTCGATAACACAAGATTGACATTGATGGTGCGTCCGCAAATCACGACGATCGTTCAACCTTTATATGACATTGGTGCGGTTGCGATGAGGCTTCTTACAAAGTTGATGAACAAAGAACAAGTGGAGGAAGGTCTTGAAAAAGTGATCCTGCCGCATCGGATTGAAAACCGTCAATCAACGAAATGAACTGGTTTGGAGAGTGTCCCGAGGGCACTCTCTTTTTGTTCCCCAAATGTATTACCAAACCAAAAAAGATCGTTTTTCAACGATCTTTTGGTCAACTTTGTTCATTGCTTTTCGCTGTTTGCTTGGAAGACCGGATGGGATAAAGGACCTTTTCAAGCGTCAGGGCATTCTTCTCGGTAATTTCAGGCTTCCTCGGAATGGGTTCGTATATATCCTCCATGTCATCCCATTCATTCGGTAGGGGAACAGGGGACTCAGGCTGCCAGCGATCGAGCCATTCCTTTGATAGGGGACCTGAAATATCATTATTCGTCATTTCAAGCCAGACCCTCGCCCAAGCCCTCGGAACGACGCGCCATATATCATATCCGCCGCCACCTACTGCAATCCACCGTCCTTCGCAATACTTATGGGCCATTTCGTGTGCCAACTTTGGTATTTCCTTATAAATCTTCATGGTGGCAGATAAATGTGTGAGCGGATCATAATAATGGGAATCGGCTCCGTTTTGCGTTAATATGACATCCGGTTTGAAGAATTCAATGACCTCTTTAAAGGAAGTCCTATAGCATTCGAGCCAGGATTCATCTTCAGTGAACGCATCGACCGGGATGTTGAATGAATAGCCGTAGCCTTTTCCCTGGCCCCGCTCGTTAATATTTCCGGTGCCGGGAAATAAGTAGCGCCCCGTTTCATGAATGGATAAGGTGCATACATCGGGATCATCATAAAATGACCATTGGACTCCGTCACCGTGATGTGCATCGGTATCGACATACAGGACACGCGCCCCATATTTCTTTTGCAGGTATTTAATCGCGACCGAACTATCATTGTAAATGCAAAAGCCTGAGGCTTTCCCACGGAAACCGTGATGCAGGCCACCGCCAAGATTAAGTGCGTGCAGGGATTGACCGGTCATGACGGCATCCACAGCCGTCAAAGTTCCGCCTACAAGCAAGGCGCTTGCTTCGTGCATGTTGGGGAAGATAGGGGTATCCTCTGTTCCTAGTCCATAATTTACTGCCTTTTCATGGGGGAGCTTTCCCTGGCCCGCCAATCTGACAGCGTTTACATAATGGTGATCATGGATCAGTTCCAATTCTGCATCGGTAGCCATTCTGGGCTTGATAATTTGGTCATCATTGATGGCATGGTGTTTTTTTAATAAATCAAGCGTGAGTTTAAGCCGTTTTTGATTGAATGGATGCTCATCGTTGAATTTGTAGGTAAGAAGTTCATCCGAATAGACGAAAAGGGATGTATCATTCATGTGAAATCCCCGGTAGACTAGGCCATAAAACGGTATAGCCTTCTTTCTTCAAATCCTCCACCACCATAAATGGATTCATCGTCTGTACACGAATTACAAGAATTTTATAATCGGTTCCATTTTTTTCAGGATAAACAAGGGTGCTCAGGATATTCGTATTGCGCCTTTTGAAAATATGGGCAATATCATGAAGGGAACCTGCCTTATCCGGGATTCTGATTTCGATTTGGGAACCGGGCTGATTGACTCCAGTCAATTCAACGTATGAATGAAGTAAATCAGAGCCCGTTATGATGCCCACTAACTTCCTTCCCTTTACGATTGGAAGGCAGCTGATATTGTTATCGCAAAAAACAGCCCCGATTTCTTCCACGAAATCCAGCGGGTGCCCCGTGATTATTTCCGTTTTCATGATGCTTGATAGTGGTTTTTGTAAATCATTTTTGTATTCTTCGGTACGGAAAATAGAAGGGGCAGCATCCCGAATATCACGGTCGCTGACTAATCCCACAAGTTGAAAGCTGTCATCGACAATGGGTATATGGCGAATTCGTTTCTCCTTAATGATCAAGACAGCGCTATGGATGGTATCCGTTGGAGTGAGAGTGATGATATCCTCATTCATTATTGTTTCAACAATCATTTTCCTTCCTCCTCTTCCTCGCCTCTTTAATACATAAACCGATTCATAAAACGCAATTGGTCGAACTTCTGGATGGACTCCGGCGGGACTCTTTTGCCAATTCGGGCCATCAGGCAGTTGGCCGGATGGGAACTGATTTCTGGATCATCTGTTGCAAAGTAAACCAAGCCACCCGCACTCATCATTTTTTCCATGACCTTGCGATAGTCCCAAATATTCAGCCCTGTCCCTTTCAAATCCCAATGCCAATAGTATTCAGTGGTGATGATGATGAAGTCTTCGACCGAATCGTCTTCCATTGAAAGGCGGATTAGGTTCTTTCCGACGGAGGCACCCCGGTATTTAGGGATGACTTCGATTGCACCAAGCTCAATCAGGTCATCCATCTTGATTTCCGACCAGCGCTCCAAGGGATCGGGATATAAGTAAGTCACATAACCCACGATTGTTTCATTTTCACGGGCGATGAAGATCCTGCCCTCAGGCAAGTCTGCAATCTCTATTAACGCTTTATGCTGCAAAGCAGGAGGGCGAAAGGCGACCAAGTCTTCGTGAAACTCATAAGCGGACATTCTTTCGCCGCTTAACGGCCCCTCGATGATGAGCGTTCCGCTTAATGTCTGCAGTTCCTTAGTGTAAAAGGTCTTACTATATTCCATTCTTTCACCACCCTTGTTATGTAGTAATCTTACAATCTCGCATTCCGGAGTATACGAATCATTGCTTTTAAAAACTTACCGAATGGAAAGCTTATATAAATTATACATGAAAACAAGGGGCATAATTCAGAAAGTTCAAGACGCTTTTGTTACAGTGCTTCTTCTTTCCCGGCCATCATATGGATTCACCTTGACCATAACAATATTCCAGTAACTTTCAAAATTCACCAAGAAGGGATTTCCCTAATATGGAAGTGTTTAATATTTTAAAAATTGAGATAATTCGTTTCTTATACTATAATAAAAATATAGAGCCGAATGAAGGGGGAGTTTGTCGTATGAATGTGAAAGCGTTGCCAGTAGTGGAAGGTAATTTCAATTTAAAGAATTATGATGAAAAATACAATAAGTTTGACTGGTCTGAGACGGAAAAGGAATTCTCCTGGTCTGAAACCGGTAAAGTGAATCTTGCATATGAAGCCATTGACCGCCATGTCGAAACATACAAAAGGAATAAAGTGGCCCTTTATTACAAAGACGATCAAAGAAATGAAAAGTATACATTCAAGGAAATGAAAGATTATACGAACCAAGCGGCCAATGTGTTCAAGAACATTGCCAATGTGGAAAAAGGTGATCGTGTTTTCATCTTCATGCCTCGCTCCCCGGAGCTTTATTTTGCATTGTTGGGTGCGATTAAAACGGGAGCGGTCGTAGGGCCGTTGTTCGAAGCCTTCATGGAAGGCGCCATAAGGGATCGTCTTGAGGATAGTGAGGCAAGTGTGATTGTGACGACACCTGAACTTTTGCCGCGCGTCCCAGTGGATGAATTACCCCATTTAAAGCATATTTTCTTGGTGGGGGAAAATATAAAAGAAGAAGGAAAGTACCATCACTTCAATAAGAAGTTAAAAGAAGCCGACAAAAAATTCGACATTGAATGGGTGGATCGGAATGACGGTCTGATCCTTCACTATACCTCCGGTTCCACAGGCAAACCAAAAGGGGTGCTTCATGTTCATAATGCGATGATCCAGCATTATCAAACGGCAAGATGGGTCCTTGATTTGCAGGATGAGGATGTGTATTGGTGCACAGCGGACCCTGGATGGGTGACAGGGACGTCTTACGGGATTTTTGGACCTTGGCTTACAGGGACCTCGAATGTCGTTGTAGGCGGGCGGTTCAAGCCTGAATCCTGGTACAAGACCTTGGAGGACTTTGGTGTCACGGTATGGTATAGTGCCCCGACAGCCTTCAGGATGCTGATGGGCGCAGGTGATGAAATCGTTAAGCGTTTCGATTTAAGCAATCTCCGCCATATTTTAAGTGTCGGTGAACCGTTGAACCCGGAGGTGGTGCGCTGGGGAATGAAGGTATTCAATCACCGGATCCATGATACATGGTGGATGACGGAGACCGGGGCTCAGGTCATCTGCAATTATCCTTGCCTGGAAATCAAACCGGGTTCGATGGGTAAACCGATTCCTGGCGTGAAAGCGGCAATAGTGGATGATCAAGGGAACGAGCTTCCGCCGCATAGGATGGGGAACCTTGCCATCAAGAAAGGCTGGCCTTCGATGATGAAGACAGTCTGGAAGAATGAAGCGAAATATGAATCTTACTTTATGCCAGGTGATTGGTATGTTTCCGGAGATTCAGCATATATGGATGAAGATGGTTATTTCTGGTTCCAAGGCCGTGTTGATGATGTCATCATGACGGCAGGGGAGAGAGTCGGACCTTTCGAAGTGGAAAGCAAGTTGGTCGAGCATCCAGCCGTAGCTGAAGCGGGGGTCATCGGGAAGCCGGATCCGGTTCGGGGGGAAATTATCAAAGCGTTCATCGCTCTTCGTGACGGATACGATGCGAACGATGAGTTGATTGAGGAAATTCGTACATTTGTAAAGCACGGTCTAGCAGCACATGCGGCACCCCGTGAAATTGAATTCAGGGATAAACTTCCTAAAACAAGAAGCGGTAAAATCATGCGCCGTGTCTTGAAAGCTTGGGAACTTGATTTGCCAACCGGTGATTTATCATCGATGGAGGATTGAGAAACTGGGTCATCCTGATTATTGAGAATGAAAAAGGCATCCATTCACTTATGGATGCCTTTTTGGGAGATTATAAGGAAACAGGCTGTCGGGGTTACCCGACAGCCTGTTTTAGTTCAAGAAAGAGTGTCATTCTTCCTCTTCTTCAGCTTTATCCGTGTCTTGCTCTTGATCATTGACTGTGCCTTGATCTTTGTCGGCCTCTTGATTTTCTTTTTCTGTATTCTCTTTGTTTTGATCTTTGTCTTGAGCTGGCTCTTTATCTTCATCCGTTCCTGTTTCTTTATCTGTTTCTTTATCTTTCTCTTTCTCTGGTTGTTTTTCTTTATTTGTATCTGTATCTGTATTTTTATCTGAACCGTTCTCTTCTTTTGAGTCTGTTTTTTTAATTTCGTTAACTATTTTATCTTTTGCACGATCATCTTTATTTTTTGTGGAATCTTCTTTTGAACCTGTCTTTTTAGCGCCGCTTTCAACATGTCGGGAAGGAGCTGATTCTTTTCCGACAATGTCGACGGCAGTTACGTAATAAGATCCGCCAGAGCCGACTTTGTAAACAAGATTCTCCCCAGCGTTGATGCTCGCCACTTTTTTGCCGTCTTTGTAGACACGATAACCGACGACATCTCCTTCATGATGCAAGCCCCATGTAATCTTATCGTTACTGATCGTTATGGATAGGGGATCAGGTGTTTTGCCATTATCATTCAATTTCGCTGTCGCCCCGACGACATTTCCTGATTTTTCGGCTCCGGGAATCACGGATCCCGGGTCATCGACATATTTCAAACCGATATCTGCAAAGGAATCGGGATTCAACATGAACCCGCCGCTTGTGAATTCACCAGGCGTTTGCGGAAGGGCTGCGTAGCGTTTGCTGCCGACTGATACATATTGTCCATCTATGAAACTATCATCCGCTCTGGATGGAGCATATTTGGCGATGAATAAATCCGATTTGACAAGCCCGGCTTTTTGGCATGAGCTTGAAGGCAGCAGTCCTGAAACGCCACAGAAGGAACGGCTGACAATTCCGCCAGGCATTTCGAATCGCTTATCGGGGTCGATGAGTTTAGGGTCGACCTTATAGGCGGCATTGATCAGATCTGCCCAATAATACATATTACGTTTATTATATTCCAGACCATTATACGTCCCTTGCAAGGACTTCGGTGTGTCATATCCGAGCCATGTACCGAATGATACATTTGGATTGGTTGCGACGAACCAAGCGTCCCAATAGTTTTGGGAAGTTCCGGTCTTACCTGCCCAATCACTTGAGAAAGCGAGTCGGTTCCTGACCGAAGCGGCCGTCCCGCTGTTCACGACATCACGCATCATATCAAGTGTCAAGTAAGCGGCTTGTGGTGAGAAAACATCCACTGGTTTCACTTTATGTTCATAGATGACATCGCCATCTTTCGATACGATTTTATCGATCATATAGGCATCGACGAATTCTCCTGAATTGGCAAAAGTGCCATATGCATTGACGTTTTCTTCAACGGTTACACCTTTTTCCATCGCACCTAATGACATGGCAAGATTGGAGTAATCCCCTTTCGTCACGGTGGAGAAGCCCATTTTTTCCAAATAGGAAGCTGGACCTTGGTTGATTATTTTCATGTAAAAGAGCGCTGCCGGGATATTATAGGAATTCTTCAGTGCCTCACGGGCTGTCGTTACCCCAGTATAGCTACCGCCGCCATAGTTTCCTGGACGCCACGGTTTGCCGCCTGTTGGAATGGAGATCGGCACGTTGGCCGATACGCTGCCAGGTGAGATCTTTCCTAGCTCGATGCCTGGACCATATATGAGCAAAGGCTTCATCGTTGATCCGTTTGATCGAAGTGATGATGCGGTTGCATGGTTCGTCTGTTTCCGCTTGAAATCACGGCCACCTACGAAACTGATGATTTTTCCTGTTTTATTTTCGATTAGAATAGCCCCGGCTTCAACGGGCTCGCCCGCTTTATCGTATCCGAAATTCGGATAGTTTTTCGTAACTTCCTGCATTTTATCATATATCTTTTTATTGACCGTCGTATAGATCTGATAGCCGTTTTGACGCAGCTTACGATCGGCAAGTGCTACATATTGTTCTTTTAAATCTTTATCCTTTAAATCTTTCTCTTCATATCCATCTTCTTTTGCCAGACTGACAGAGAGGATTTTGATGGAGCGTTTTTCGATTTCATTGGTGAGCCATGGATATTTCTCGGATGGCATCTCCGTTTTACCGATAAAGTCTTTAGTAATGTCGTATGCGTTTGCTTTAGCATATTCTTCTTTTGTTATGTACCCGTTACTATACATCCGCTTTAAAACGGTTTTCATCCGGTTGATGCCGGGCTCTTGATTTTCCTTCAATTTTCCTTTCTGGGTATATGGTGTATATCCGAAAGGACTTTGCGGCAATCCAGCGATAAAGGCTGATTGGGGCAGTGTCAGATCTTTGGCCTCCACGCCAAAAATACCTTCAGCGGCGGACTCGACCCCAGCGATGTTACGGCCTGAAGAGTTTCGTCCCAAAGTGGAGACGTTTAAGTACGTTTCCAAAATCTCTTCTTTTTCAAAGAACTTTTCGACCCGGAGCGCAAGAAGGATTTCTTTTGCTTTCCGTTCAAACGATACTTCGTTGGTCAGGACCTGGTTTTTAATGAGCTGCTGTGTTAATGTACTACCCCCCGATTGGACGGTTGCATTCGAAAATTCCTGGTAAATCGCACGCAGGATGGCTTTTGGGACAACCCCGTCATGCTCATAAAAATACTCATCTTCTGTAGCGATGACTGCATTTTTAAGATGCTCGGAAACTTTATCGATGGACACTTCTTCACGCTCAAGGTCACTCTTAAGCTTGCCCAAGTATACTTCATCTGCAAAGTATACTTCAGAGGTCTCTTCATAATTGTAAATGTCTTTTTTCAAATCTTCTTTTGAGCGCACTGGCTCATCATTGACGAGGGCAGCGAAATAGCCGGCTCCGACGCCGCCGGCGAATGAGAATCCTAGGATCCCGACAATAATGAGGATCAGTGTTAAATTCCAAATGACTTGGTATGTAACCCGTGCGTTCTTATGTGTTTTTTCACTTTGGAAAAAACGGGTCAGCTGCTTCCAGACTGTTTGAAATCTATCTTTTTGATTATTATTCATCGTATCATACCCCCTGAAATCACATATATTATAGCATATAACAGGTAGGGGAAAGGGCATCTTTCTTATTTTTCTATAATCTGTAAGGGTGATGTTGACAAGGATTCTTATGTATGATAAAAGTTTATTAACAACTATAAAATGATTAAATGATCGCGATGATAGGACCCAGTAGTCAGACTATCCCTGTTTCAGAGAGCCGGTGGTTAGTGGAAATCGGTACAAATGGTATGATGAATTACTTCCTGGAGCATTTGCTGTGAAATGATTAGTAGCAGGAAACGGCTGACGACCGTTATTCGTCTTGAGCGGAGGGCATGTTATGTCCTCAAGTTGGGTGGTACCGCGAATTCATTCGTCCCTTCATATTTATGAAGGGGCGTTTTTGTGTGCTTTTTGCGGGTTTTTTCTAAGATGGAGGAGGAATATTTAATGGAATTGCTTAAAGACCTCGAGTGGAGAGGGATTATTTATCAACAAACGGATGAAGAGGGTTTTAAGAGCCTTTTGGAAAAAGAGAAAATTTCTTTATACTGTGGTGTCGATCCAACTGCGGATAGTATGCATATCGGACATCTATTGCCATTCTTGACATTGCGCCGTTTCCAGCAGCACGGTCATCGTCCCCTTGTGCTTGTAGGCGGTGCGACAGGACTCATCGGTGATCCAAGCGGTAAAAAAGAGGAACGTCAGCTGCAAACGCTGGAAAAAGTGCTTTATAATGCAGACTGCATAAAAGGGCAGCTATCCCACATCTTTGAATTCGACGGTGAAAATGGTGCAGTCATGGTCAATAACTATGACTGGATAGGTAAAATCGATATGGTTACGTTCTTGCGTGATTACGGGAAATACATCGGCATTAACTACATGCTGGCAAAAGATACGGTTGCTTCCCGCTTGGATACGGGAATTTCCTTTACTGAATTTGCGTACACGATTTTACAAGGAATTGATTTCGGTCATTTATACAGCAATTACGACTGTAAATTGCAAATTGGCGGCAGTGATCAATGGGGCAACATTACGACAGGCCTTGAAATGATCAGGAAATCCAATGATGAGAATGCCAAAGCATTCGGTATGACGATCCCGCTCGTAACGAAAGCGGATGGAACGAAATTCGGTAAAACGGAAGGCGGAGCGATTTGGCTTGACCCGGAAAAAACGACTCCGTATGAATTTTACCAATTCTGGATCAATACAGCTGATGCAGATGTCGTGAAATACCTGAAATTCTTCACTTTCCTATCTCGTGAGGTGATTGAAGAGTTAGAGCAATCCGTACAAAACGAACCGCATTTGCGTAAAGCGCAAAAAGCTTTAGGGGAAGAAATGACCCGTTTGATTCATGGTCAGGAAGCTCTTAACCAAGCAATCAAAATCTCTGCCGCCCTATTCAGCGGTGAGGTGAAGAATTTAAGTGCAGCGGAAATCAAATTGGGCTTTAAAGATGTCCCTAGCTTCGAACGTGAAAGCAAGGAAGATATCAGTTTGGTCGATTTAATCGTTGAAGCGAAAATTTCGCCATCAAAGCGTCAAGCCCGTGAAGATATCCAGAACGGGGCAATCTCCATAAATGGGGAGAAAGTGACCGATCTGCAATATGTAGTGACGGAAGCTGCCAAGATTGAAGGGGAGTTCATCCTCGTTCGTCGCGGCAAGAAGAAATACACATTAGTGAAATGATTGTTCAAGGCCCGGCTGAAACTCAGCCGGGCTTTGTCATGCAAAGGTGTTTAGGTGCAAAAAAACCCCCATCCAAGGATGGGGGCTTTGAAGTTATTAACGAGAGTAGAACTCAACGATAAGAGCTTCGTTAATTTCAGCAGGCAATTCAGAACGTTCTGGTAAACGAGTGAAAGTACCTTCTAACTTCTCAGCATCGAAAGTAAGGAAATCAGGAACGAAGTTAGTTGCTTCAACTGATTCTTTGATGATTGAGAAGTTGCGTGATTTTTCACGAACTGCGATTGTTTGTCCAAGAGACACTTTGTAAGATGGAATGTCTACGCGGCTTCCGTCTACAGTGATGTGACCGTGGTTAACAAGTTGACGTGCTTGACGGCGCGTACGAGCTAAACCAAGACGGTAAACTAGGTTGTCAAGACGTGATTCAAGAAGAATCATGAAGTTTTCACCATGTACACCTTTAAGTTTGCCAGCGCGGTCGAACATTGTGCGGAATTGACGTTCAGTGATTCCGTACATGTGACGAAGTTTTTGTTTCTCTTGTAGTTGCATTCCGTATTCAGAAATTTTTCTACGTTGGTTAGGACCATGTTGTCCTGGAGCATAAGGGCGTTTTTCTAATTCTTTACCAGTACCTGTTAGGGAAATTCCTAAACGACGGGATAGTTTCCAGCTTGGGCCAGTATAACGAGCCATAGGATGACTCCTCCTTTAAATGTTTTTATTTTGGTAAAATAAAAACCGTGTGAATGTACGATCATGACCATTTTGTTTTCATGTACCTTCGCCCTAGCAGCAGAGGGTTACGAGATACACCTCCGTATTGAGGAACAAAATGAGAACATAAAGGCTGTCACATAGGCTGCAATATTTTACACAAAGAGTATTGTATAATATTCTGCTCAATGAGTCAAGGACAGTTGTGATTAATTAAGGAATAGAGAATGGCGGCAGGAAAAATGCAATTTTATAATGAGATAATGAATCCAAAAATTACGGATGGTTTCCGGCATTATTTGGGAGCCTTTGCATTTCACGGTTAAATGATGCTAAGGAAACAGGGCTGATGAAGCGTTATATATTGAGAAGAATTCAGGAAAGGGCAGGGGACATGGACATGGAGTCCTGTAATAAAGGGAGCAGGCAAGGAATGCCGCTCCCTTTAACTTTTATAGGTGATTGGAAAGGATTTCAGCGAATTTCTCCAGTCCTTGCTGATCCATTTCGTCAAAACGGTCCGTTATCGGGCTGTCGATATCGAGGACACCGAGCAAATTTCCATCCTTCATGAGCGGTATGACAATTTCAGATCTTGATGCCGCATCGCAGGCGATATGTCCAGGGAATTGGTGGACATCCGCAATGCGCAGGGTTTTTTCAGTTGCTGCTGAAGTCCCGCATACGCCCTTGCCCATTGGAATGCGGACACAGGCTGGTAGCCCCTGGAAGGGTCCTAGTATTAATTGGTCTTCTTCATATAAATAAAAACCAACCCAGTTAATCTCATCGAGAAACTGATTAAGTAAAGCTGCCGCATTGCTTAAATTGGCTATCCGGTTCGTTTCATCTTCGATTAAGGCAAGTAGTTGTTTTTGGACCAGTTCATAGTTTTTTTCTTTTTTTCCTTGATACATTTCGACATTAAACAAAAGCGTTCACCCGTCTTCCTCAAATTTTTACAGCACTTTCTAATCATGATGCTCCTTTGTTGGGAAATTGTCGATAACTTACTAAAGGATTCAGGCTCTTCCGTGAAGAAGTAGTCCACAAGACTTGTCTCAAAGAAAGCGAGGGATTGCCTGAATGAATCGCCAGACGCCAACGAAACAAGCCATTGTGGAAGCTGCATTGCATTTATTTCATTTAAAAGGCTATCATGCTACATCCATACGGGATATTGCGAATAAAGCGAAAGTGAACGCTGCCAATATTGCCTACTATTTCAAGAATAAGCAGGGGTTGCTGGAATTCTGTTTCACTTCCTATTTAGAAGAATATATCCTGGTCCTTGAGACGAACATGACACTGCTTGAACATAAAGGCCCGCAGCATTGCTTGATGAACCTTGTAAAGGATATCCTCTCTTTCCAGAGGGAAAACTTCCTTGCTGCACGGTTCATATATGGGGAATCTTCACTCGATTCCAATTTAAACCGCGAAATTCATTCGACTTATTTTACAAAGGAAAAATCTTATTTTCAATATATTTTGGAACAAGGAATCAAGAGCAGGAGTTTCCAACAGGTTTCCGTTCCCATGTATATGCTGCAGTTGAAGGGATTATTGACGGCCCCTGTCCTGCATACCCATTATGCGATGGATGTGCTTCATGTATTCCCGCAGGAAGCCTATTACACGAATATGTATGCCAATGAAGTCGGACGTTTTCTGCAAGATACCCTTTTCATTGCCGAAGACCTGCAGCCACTGTTAGCTGGCCGGGGCTGAAGTGTATACAAGTTACCCATTAAACCCTGCAATCAGTGCCTGATGGCCCTGACCCAAATCTTTAGCCTGATGGGCATCGGAACCGTAAATGAGCGGAATGCCGAGATCTATTGCACGCTTTGCAAATCGTTCAGGAGGGTAGGGTTCACCGCATAGCGGCTTTACAAGCCCAGCTCCATTATAATCCAGTTCATATCTTTGATCCTTGATTATTTCGAGAACCTTGTAAACACGCTCGTCAAAACTCGATGCCGGCGGATATCGATGCTGGAATTTGTGGACAAGCGTAATGTGCCCGATCCGTTTTGGTTTATAAATGCCTAAATCAGATTCTATTGATTTTTCCAGTGTATCGTAATATTTGGCATAAACCGAGTCCACTGAACCTAGTTCATTGGCAATCTCACCAAACCCACTTTCGCTGAAATCGATACAATGCCAACTGTTTTGATGCTTGATGAAGTGGACGGAAAGTATACTATCATCAAGGAATTCTCCGATTTCGTCGAGGAATTCTTTTGTTTCTTTTTCATACCCCTCTATAAAGTCAACCTCCAGACCTGTTTTGATCAGGATTTTGTCTTTATGGCGTTCTTTCAGTACGCAGAGCTCTTGAAAGTAATCCAGGAGCAGGGCAGCGTCCATGCCGCTGTCTTTTTCAGGCGTAGGATCTTGAAAATTTCGTGGCAATGGAGCATGTTCCGTAAATGTGATTTCCTTTAATCCTAGCTCGATTCCCCGCGTAATATATTCATCGAATTTATCCGTAGAGCCGTGAGGGCAAAACGGAGTGTGCACATGACCGTCAGCTTTCATGGTCCTTCCCTCCCAAAAAACAGGTATTTGTAGCAATTTTCTACAAAAAAATCATTTTTCTCGTCAAAAATTATTGCTAACATGGTATCATAAAAACATTAAATTTAACATTTTTACAATTTATATATAAACGTGCAAGACTGTAAGGACTAGAACAGGGGGCTTACCATGGATTACATAATTGGGGTAATTGTATTAATTTTGATTTTCATCATTTGGGGTTATTTTTTCAAAAAGAGATATTTTAAAGAAATCGATCGGCTGGAATCCTGGAAAATAAGCATCATGCACCGCCCCGTGCTGGAAGAGCTTTCTAAAGTCAAACAATTGAACATGACAGGTGAAACAGAGGAAATGTTCGAAAACTGGCGCATTGAATGGGACGCCATCATTACGGATCATATGCCCGAAGTCGAAGAGCTATTATTCGATGCCGAGGAATTCGTCGATAAATACCGTTTCAGCAAATCAAAAGAGGTACAGCGCAAAATTACAGTCAAGCTGAATGAAATCGAGGAAATGATCAAAAAGATCTTATACGAACTGAATGAACTCGTAGGCAGTGAGGAAAAGAATCGATTGGAAATTGAGGATATTAAAGAATCCTACCGTCAACTGAAGAAATCCCTGCTTGCACACAGGCATAATTACGGGAAAGCGGCTGATAAGCTGGAAAGCTCCTTGGATGAAGTATTGCAGATCCTTCAGAAATATGAAGAAGAGACCGTGAACGGCAATTATTTGAATGCGAGGGAGCTTGTTCTCTCCATTAAGGATAAATTGGCGGCTCTGTCAGTTAAAATGGAAATGCTCCCAAAATTATTGGTTGATAGCCAATCCGAGCTGCATTCCCAGCTTAATGAATTGAAGGATGGTTATGAGGAGATGTCAGGACAGGGGTACCTGTTGAGCCATATCCAATTCGAGCAGGAGATATCACGGCTTGAGGAAGAACTGGATCTTTATAAAACACAATTGGAAAATGCAGAAACGGAAGCAGTGGAAAAAGGCATTAAAGAAATGCGCGAAAGCATTGAGGTGCTTTATGACCTTTTGGAAAAAGAAGTACTTTCAAAACAGTATATCTTGAAAAATGATGAAGTTCTCAGGAAAACGATTAGTGACCTTGAATATGAAAACGATAAACTTAAAGTTGAAACCATACATGTTCAACACACGTATCATCTGACGGAAAATGAGCTTGATGCGCAACGGAAAATGGAAAAGCAGATTGCCCAGATTGCTAAACGCCATCAATTGCTCGTCTTGAAAATGGAGGATAATGTGATGGCAAGCTCGCTTATCAGCGAAGAGATGCAGGGGCTTGCAGTACAGTTGAAGGAATTACAGGAAAATCAGAAAGACTTTACCGTTAAATTACAGGCTCTACGAAAAGATGAAATGGATGCCAGGGATTCACTGGCTGAATTGAAGCGCAAAATGGTCGATACTGGACGTTTAATTTCAAAAAGCAATATTCCAGGCCTTCCAGAAGAGTATAAAGTGGTGCTTCAGGATGCCAAAGAAAGCATGGATGACGTTCAGGGTAAACTTGAAGAAAAGCCGCTGGACATGGCCGCTGTTTATATTTATTTGGAAAAAGCGGTTCAACAGGTGAATAAGGTCCACGAAAAAGCCCAGGAATTGATCGAGCATATGTATTTGGCGGAAAAGGTGATCCAATTCGGAAATCGTTATCGAAGCAGTCACGATATGGTAGCCGAGAGCCTAAGGGAAGCCGAAGCGAAATTCCGAAGCTATGAATATCAAGCCGCATTGGAAACGGCAGCCACTGCCATAGAAAAGGTCGACCCAGGCAGTTTACGAAAAATCGGGGCGAACATAGAAGAAGTCCTTTCCTGAAAACCCGCCATGGCGGGTTTTTTTCTTTTTATAGATAGGTGGAAAGTTAAAACATTCCCGGGATTAAAAAGAAGAAGGAATCTATCATCCTTGGACCAGTGTTTTACATTCTCTTTCAAATTCAATTATGTTAATATTAGAAGTTGCAACAGCAACATTTAAACTTATATTCAGTAGAGTGACCATCATAGATAAAAAAACATGGAAGGTGAACCCATGATTTATTTTGACAATAGTGCAACAACAAAACCATATCCCGAAGTAATCGAATCATTCATGAAGGTTACTTCGGACTATTTCGGGAACCCCTCTTCGCTTCATGGACTTGGGGTGCAATCCGAAAAACTGCTTTCCGCTGGAAGAAAGCAGATTGCTGATTTATTAAAGGTGAAGAGTTCGGAAATATATTTCACTTCCGGGGGAACGGAAGGAAATAATCTTGCCATTAAAGGGGCAGCCCACTCTCAGGGAAATCGCGGCAAACACATAATCACGACAGCGATTGAACATCCTTCTGTAGAAGATGCATGCCAATCATTGACGAGAATGGGTTATGAGATCACATATCTTCCCGTTAACGAATTTGGACAAATTGATGTAACGGATCTTAAGGATGTAATGAGGGAAGATACCATTTTGGTTTCCGTCATGCATGTTAATAATGAAGTTGGCTCGATTCAGCCAATTGCTGAAGTGGGCAAATTGTTAAAACAATACCCAAACGTTCTCTTTCATGTCGATAATGTACAGGGAGCAGGCAAAGTTTCGTTATCATTGCGTGAAGCCAATGTGGATTTATGTACAATTTCCGGCCACAAGGTTCACGGTTTGAAGGGGACGGGCATCCTTTATGTTCGTGAAGGCGTTCGGGTCGATCCGCTTTTCCATGGTGGCAATCAGGAAACGAAAATCAGGAGCGGCACCGAAAATGTTGCGGGAATCGTCGCCCTTTCGAAGGCTTTGCGTATTAGTATGAACAATCAATTGCTGTATCATGATAAGCTTCAGCAAATCAAAACTTATTTATATAAAGGTTTGAAGGAAATGGACGGGGTGTTGGTTAACAGTCCCGAAGAGGGTGCACCCCATATTGTGAATTTTTCCGTTCCGGGACTTAAATCCGAGGTATTGCTGCATGCACTTGAATCGGAAGGAATATATGTTTCGACAACTAGTGCCTGTTCTTCGAAAAAAAGGACGATAAGCAAAACGGTGGATGCGATGTTCCATAATTCAGCTCGTTCCGAAAGCGTCATCCGAATCAGTACTACCTATGGCAATGAAATGGAAGAAGCAAAGCGAGTTCTGGCGGCGATTCAGAAAATAGTCGCTAATTTAGAAAAAATAATGAGGGTTGCTAAATGAAATTTGATCATATAATTATCCGTTATGGAGAAATCTCCACTAAAAAAAGAAACCGTAAAGGCTTTGTAGACAAAATGAAAGCACATATCCGCTGGAGTTTAAGAGATATAGAAGGCGTAGTGCTTACAGCCAATCGGGAACGGATGTACGTTCTCCTGAACGGTGCGGACCATAGGCCGGTCATTGACCGATTGAAGGGTATTTTTGGAATCCAGTCATTAAGCCCTGCAATAAAAATAGAACGTGATCTGGAAGTGATGAAAACGGCAGCTTTGTATTACCTTAATCATACTCTTGAAGAGGTAAACACGTTCAAAATCACGACAAAACGCGCCGATAAGGATTTTCCATATAATACCGATGAAATTAACAGGGCAATCGGAGGGCATTTGCTCCGAAATACAGAAGATTTAAAAGTGGATGTAAAGAACCCTGATTTGAACCTGTTAGTAGAAGTGAGACGCGAAGCCGTGTATTTGACAGGTGAAATCATCCAGGGGGCAGGCGGTCTTCCATTCGGTTCAAGCGGGAAGGCGATGCTGATGCTTTCAGGCGGGATTGATAGCCCTGTTGCAGGATTCCTTTCGATGAAACGGGGATTGGACGTGGAAGCGATCCATTTTTACAGCCCACCGTTCACAAGCGAACGTTCACGTCAAAAGGTCATTGATTTGGCGGGCAAGCTGGCAGAAATAAATGGAAGCATGAAAGTGCATATCGTTCCTTTTACGGAAATCCAATTATTGATTCAAAAACAAATTCCGGAAAACTACTCAATGACTACAACCCGTCGTTTAATGATGCGGGTCGCCGATCGAATCCGTGAAAAGGAAGAAGCCATGGCACTGATCACCGGTGAAAGCCTTGGACAGGTTGCGAGCCAGACGATGAGCAGCATGTTTGCCATCAATGAGGTGACGAATACACCGATCCTGCGTCCGCTGATTACCATGGATAAGACAGAAATCATCAAAATAGCAAGAGAGCTCGATACTTTTGAAATATCCAATCTGCCGTACGAGGATTGCTGTACGGTCTTTACGCCGGCAAGCCCAAAAACGAAACCGAAACGTGAAAAAGTCAATTACTATGAAAGCTTTGTCGACTTTGAATCCTTGATTGAAAAAGCGGTCTCCGAAACAGAAATAATAACGGTTAAACCTGGCCAGACTTTCGATAAGGAAGAAGCGCTGGAAGACTTATTCTAATATCCTGTAATTACCAATAGAAATGTGCGAATGAAGCCATGTGTTTTAACACACTCTATAATCACAAGGAGGTGAAACACACATGGCAAACAACAACAGCTCAAACGAATTATTGGTACCAGGAGTTGAACAAGCTCTACAACAAATGAAATTTGAAATCGCTACAGAATTCGGCGTACAACTTGGTGCCGACACAACATCTCGCGCTAACGGTTCAGTTGGTGGAGAAATCACAAAACGCCTTGTTCAAATGGCTGAACAACAATTAGGCGGAGGTTTCAACAGATAATTTAATAAATATGGCTACAGAGAGCGGGTTCCAACACCCGCTCTCTTTTAGTTTGCGGACTTAATTCGTGGACGGCCAATAAAATGCGGTGTATCTCAAAAAACGGCCTAACGATCTAATGAATTTTGGACCAATATTAAAAAGACTTTGTTTTACTACATAATCTTTTCCTGTTTTATAAAATATGAAACCTCATAGGATTTTCTGAAAACAGTTGGAACTTTTTTTGAGGGTTTGTAAAATTGAACGTTGATTTCCTCTCCAGGCACTCGCTTTCCGCGGGCGAATGACCCTCGGCGCTCTTTGCGCCTGTAGGGTCTCCCTTGGACACGTTTCCCCGCAGGATTCTCGCGCCTTTCGTTCCAATCTACTGGAATGTTTTTTTTAGGAAAAACGCAGGCAAATTCGCTTTCTTAGAATTTATCTACTATTGGAGGTTCGGAATGCTCTAATGCCGAGCCATGCTTTTAAAACAAGACAAGTTAATCCTTCCTGTTTTTTACTGTAACCTTTATTGGATTGAAGAGATTTGCGACACTCCTGCCGAAAAACTGGTTAGCCAAGACCCCACAGACGCTTGCTTTGATGAGGCTTGGCACGCAGTCGGCGGAAAGGGAGCGGATTTCAGAAATCAGCTGGAATTTTTTAAAAAGAAAAAAACAGGCAAACTCACTTTTGAGTTGTCTACAGGCTAAAGAGAGCGGATTCCTACACCTGCTCTCTTTACTTATTTGTAAAAATAAATAGAAATTTTAGAGAATTCTCTTGTATAATGAGTAGGTACTAAGAGTTCATAATTGGAGGGAAGAATATGAAGCGTGAAGACTTATTGGCTCCGGAACATTACAACTTAGTGAGTGAAATGGAACGTTATGCAAAAGATCCAGGTAAAGTTGCCGTACTTTGGGAGAACGAAACCGGAGATAAAAAACAACTTACATATGAGAATTTATTAAAAAGTGCAAATAAAATTGGAAATGCTTTCAAGAAAAAAGGACTGGGTAAAGGTGACACGGTCCTTATCATAATCCCTCGTTTGGTGGAAGCTTATCAAGTGTATTTAGCCGCATTGAAAATTGGCATGATTGTCATACCTTGTTCTGAAATGCTTCGTGCAAAGGACTTGCAGTATCGGGTCAACCATGGTGATGTCAAAGGAATCATAAGTTATCATGAATATACTGATGAATTGAATGAAATAGAAGGAGCGGAAAGCCTCCTGAAATTTTCAATCGGAAAACGAATCGAAAATTGGCTGGATTTAAATGAGCTCGCAGATGAGGAATCCGATCAGCTGACCATGGCCGACACGAAGAGTGAGGATATGGCATTCTTATCGTATACTTCCGGAACGACAGGGAATCCAAAAGGGGTCGTCCATACACATGGATGGGCTTATGCCCATTTGAAAACGTCTGCTGCAAACTGGCTCGGCATAAGTGAAACGGATGTCGTTTGGGCAACTGCAGGCCCAGGGTGGCAAAAGTGGATCTGGAGTCCTTTCCTGGCGGTTCTGGGAACAGGAGCGACAGGCCTTGCCTATCATGGGAAGTTCGAGGCGAAAAAATATCTTCAGCTGCTTCAGGACTACAAAGTGAATGCATTATGCTGCACACCAACCGAGTATCGATTGATTGCAAAGGTGGATAACCTTGATGACTATGATTTATCCCATCTTCATAGTGCTGTATCAGCGGGAGAGCCTTTAAATCAAAAAGTGTTCGAGGTCTTTAAAAACCATTTCCAGATTGAAGTGCGTGATGGATATGGGCAGACCGAAAATACCCTATTGGTGGGTGTAACGAAAGGCATGGATATTAAATTGGGCTCCATGGGCAAACCGACTCCGGGCAACCATGTCGAAATCATCGATGATTCCGGTAAACCCTGTTCTCCAGGCGTAGTGGGGGATATTGCCGTACATGTCGATACACCTGCTCTCTTTAAAGAATATTTTAAAGATCCCGAGCGGACATCGCAGCAATTCCGTGGGGACTATTATATCACCGGCGATCAAGCGAAAAAGGATGAAGATGGTTATTTCTGGTTTGAGGGCCGTTCTGATGATATCATCATCAGCTCGGGATATACGATCGGACCGTTTGAAGTGGAAGATGCACTCGTTAAGCATCCATATGTTAAAGAGTGTGCCGTTATAGCAAGTCCAGATGAAATAAGGGGAAATGTGGTCAAGGCGTATGTCGTCTTGATGGATGATATCGATCCGAACAGCCAGGACTTGATCAAGACGCTTCAATCGCACGTGAAGGAATTGACTGCCCCATATAAATATCCAAGGAAAATCGAATTTTTAGAAGAGCTGCCCAAAACGACATCAGGTAAAATCAAACGGGTGGATTTACGGAAAAGGGAAGAAGCACTCCTTAATAATTGATCGAAATGCATGACCGTCAGCCTCCAAGGCTGGCTTTTTTTTATTGGCAAGGGCTTGGGTAAAAGCATAAATATGGGAATTCGTGATATGAGATGGTACACTTACTGCATATCTGCACAGTAACAATCATTTAATAAGGAGTGTAAAGCTGGAATGGGAACGTTATGGTTCAATGGGTCGATTTATACGATGATTAAAGAAAATGATCAAGTGGAGGCAGTATACACTGAAAAGGGGGTAATTGTTGATACCGGCAGCCTGGACCATTTGAAAAATGAATATGCCGGCAATATTTCCAGGGAAATCGACTTAAAAGGACAAACGATGCTTCCGGGGTTAGTGGATAGTCACCTTCATTTGGTCGGGCATGGTGAAAGGCTGCTTCGTTTAGACCTCTCTTTGATGGATAGCAGGGAGTCGATCATGAAATCCTTGAAGGAAAAGTGCTCAAAGACCCCGGCCGGAAAGTGGATCGTTGCCGAAGGGTGGAATGAAAATGAATGGCCGAGCCCTGAATTGATATTACGGGATGAGCTTGACGCGATTTCGGCAGATCATCCCATCGTATTGAAAAGGATCTGCCGGCATGCCTTGGTGGTCAATTCGCGCGCCCTTTTGGAAGCGGATATTAAAGAAGATATAAAAGAACCTCCAGGCGGGGTGATCTGCCGATATCCTGACGGACGTTTAAATGGTCTATTTAAAGAAAGTCAGGCGCAGAACCTTATTTTAGACAGCCTTCCCGGCATTGATCAAGAGTATATCGAAAACGCGCTCACAGAGGCCATAGAAGACGCATATAAGCTAGGTTTGACTGGCGTACATACTGAGGACCTCCATTACTACAATGGCTTCATGCCGACATATCAGGCGTTTAAATCGGTAATCGAGGACCGGGAAATGGCCTTTCGCGCCAACTTACTCGTCCATCACGAAGCGTTTGAAGAAATGCTGGCAGCAGGCGGCGGCTATCAGAAAGGTACGCGATACATCAAATTCGATAGCATGAAGATATTTACCGACGGCTCCTTAGGCGGACGCACAGCCTTGTTGAGCAAACCTTATGTAGATCAAAAGAATACGAATGGAGTTGCGATATTCACTGAAAACGAGCTTCAGGAATGGGTGAAAAAAGCAAGGGCTGCCGGAATGCCGATTGCTGTCCATGCGATTGGCGATCTCGCTTTTGAATATGTCTTGAATGCAATTGAAGCCCTCCCCCCGAAAAAGGGACAGAGGGACCGGCTCATCCATGCGCAGATTGTCCGGCCGGAGCTGTTGGAGCGGGCGGCAAAGCTGCCGGTAATCTTTGATATCCAACCGGGTTTCGTCCCATCCGATTTTCCGTGGGTGGAAGAAAAGGTTCCTGCCGATCTGTTGGAATTCTCCTATGCCTGGAAAACCTATTTGAATTTGGGCATCATTTGTGCGGGGGGATCGGATGCACCCATTGAACCCTTAAATCCGATTTTGGGCATTCATGCTGCTGTCACAAGGATGAAAATCAACAGTGAGGACCGTACTGTATATGGCTTGGGTGAAAGGCTTTCCGTTTACGAGGCTTTCGCACTGTATACCAAGGGGAGTGCTGCAGCAATCGGGCAGGAAAAACGCCGCGGTGTGATCAATAAAGGGTACGATGCCGATTTTACCGTGTTTAATCTGGATGTCTTTGCTGTTGCGCCGGATGATCTCCTGAAAGCTGAGGCGGTCATGACGGTCATTGATGACAAAATCATGTATGATAAAAATTAACAGTTGCAAAAAAAGAAATGGAAATACAAAATTGTTAGTTGGAATTAGATAAAGGAATGTAAATGGAAAGAAGGCTTGTTATGAAAGTGGATGAACAAAAAGAAGGGGCGATTTATGCAGCCCTTTCTTACATGATGTGGGGAGTTGTGCCGATTTACTGGAAGTTCCTTCAGGGAGTCGGTGCAATAGAAATTTTAGCTCAGAGGGTATTATGGTCTTTCGTGTTCATGCTGGTTTTATTGATGTTCATGAAAAAATGGCAAGCGTTTCTTAATTATGTCAAAAACATAATGGGAAATCCGAAACTCTTTACGGCATTACTAACGGCCTCACTGCTTGTTACAGCTAATTGGGGAGTGTTCATATGGGCCGTTAACTCTGGCCGCATCCTCGACACGAGCCTTGGATATTATATCAATCCGCTAGTCAGTGTACTATTGGGAGTGATAGTCTTAAAAGAAAAATTGAGCGGGGCCCAAATCATTTCATTCCTGCTTGCAGGAATCGGAGTCTTGATCCTTGGCATTCATTTCGGCACGATCCCGTGGATCTCTCTTGTTTTGGCCATGACCTTTGGATTATACGGTCTGGCAAAAAAAATGATCAAGGCCGAATCGGCGATCGGGCTGACGCTCGAAACGATGATGGTAACGCCCCTGGCCCTGGGTTACCTGATATACTTGATGAACCGGTCAGAAATGCAATTCTTTACAGATGGGAGCACAAGCTTGCTGTTGGTGGGCGGCGGTATTGCCACGGCATTGCCTCTTTTATATTTTGCAAAAGGGGCGGAGAAGATCCCGTTATCGATGCTTGGCATTTTTCAGTATATCGCTCCGACCTTATCTTTATTGATCGGGGTATTCGTCTATCATGAAAGTTTCACCAAAGCACATCTTTTAGCCTTTTTGTTCATATGGTCAGCCTTGGCTGTTTATACACTATCCATAACGAAATGGGGTCAGGCAAGTGCCCGCAGGTTCAAAGGCAAAGGGAATATTGGGGCGTGAAAAGAAAAAATGCTTGGGAGATCTCTCCCCAAGCATTTTTTTATGCCGGTGGTTTTACGGCATGGGAACTAAAGGGTCATGAGAGGTATATCTTCGAACCTATTTCAGAAACAATACAATCGGAAAGGCTGGCAGGACTGTTACCGGGCTTTGCACGGGGGAAATTTTGTTGGAATTGTCTATAGAAGGAACTATCCAGGAAAATGATATGCGTTGTCAGGAATGCTGATATGGTGGCGTACGGCTTTCTATTGCTATTCAATTCATTGATGATTCCCTGTGCAGTGGTAATCCCGATCCCGTGGCCATAAAAGAGGCCATTTCCTAATAATATCGCATTTTCACCTTGCCATTCAGGAGTTGCCTCGTCGTGATCAGGGTTTTTGAAGTAAACGCAATCACCTGGTAAATAATCCCGTCCTTGGTGAACGATAAGAGCCATATTCCTTGGAGGGCGCCAATCATATAAAAATAGATCTGAAAAAAGATAGTCGAAATTCCTAGGGCCGATTAAATCCAAAATCGCCTTTAAAAAAGTGACGACTATCGCTGTCCCGCATTCGAAGGCATAAAGCCTTCCATTCATGAAAATGTCAACGAGTGCAGCATGGGGGAGAATCCCTGGCTGAAGGGTAAAGGTGCCATCCTTTGAAAGGTGCCAATATTGTTGATTGGATTGAGATTCCTCAAGTGTGGAAAATTCCGGACCGCTTTTATCCAACGCAATAGCTGCCTGTATGACTCGGTTCCTCAGCTGTATCTCGAAATTGAAATCCCCAAAGTTCCGGTATTCAAAAACGTTAGAATCTTCCGCCAAGCATTGAAGAGTTTCAAGCGATTTAGCAGATGCTGTACCTGGTTGGATTTGACTGACATCTAACCATTTTTGATTAATCTTTATCATGATCATATCCACCTTTTGCTTATGAAATTAAGGGTTTAATAAAACCAGTAAACAAAAATGTCTACAGGTAATGCACATTATATGAATGCTTGCAAAGAAATGACTATTTGGAACGTGTCCGCCACCGTTGCAGCCAAGAATGATTGGAATGAAAAGAGGCAGACTTAGTTTGCTTCCAATGATTTTCGTTCGAAAAGCTGTTTTGCTAGATATCCTAAAGTGCCAGGAATACCTTTCCAATTAGTGATAAGAAGCAAATTAGTATTCCTTTTTCCCTATGAATTGATATAATGAGAGAGAAAAGTTCATATGTGCGAGAAATGTAGGGGGGCCAGTACTGCTGGCTGAGATTGCATCCTTTAGATGCTGACTCTTTGAACCTGATCTGGATGATGCCAGCGGAGGGAACATATTATTACTGATTTTCTGTTTTGTATGTTAACGTCCGAATTCATCTTCGGGCGTTTTTTGCTTTTTTATCCAGTATTTGAATAGACCCTGGAGCCCCATTATGTTCCGGCATATGGAACTTATAAGATGTGTAGGAGGATAATGACTTGAATAAATTCTTACCACTGTTAACTTCGTTGTTCCTTTTGGCTGGATGCGGAGCAGGCGGAACTAATGAAAAAGAAGAAGCATCTAAAAATGAAGAATTAAAAAAGGTATCGGTCGTGCTCGATTGGACACCGAATACAAACCATACTGGATTGTATGTAGCCAAGGAAAAAGGTTATTTTAAAGATCAAGGTCTTGATGTGGAAATTATCATGCCAGGTGAAGCTGGAGCCGATAAGCTTGTCGCTTCAGGGAAATCTGAATTTGGCGTGAGCTACCAGGAGGGCATAACGCAGGCCCGCGTGCAGGGCGTGCCGATTGTTTCGGTAGCTGCTGTCATCCAGCATAATACCTCGGGATTCGCTTCCCCTGAGGCAAAGGACATTAAAACTCCCAAGGATTTTGAAGGGAAAACGTATGGTGGCTGGGGATCTCCGGTTGAAAAGGCCATAATTGATTCACTCATGAAAAAAGAAAATGCGGATGTAAATGAAGTGGACATAGTCAATACAGGAGACATGGATTTTTTCACTTCGGTTAAAAGGGATATAGATTTTGCCTGGATTTATTATGGTTGGACAGGCATTGAGGCTGAGTTGCGAAATGAAAAGCTTAATATGGTTTACTTAACCGAATACTCTGATAAGCTTGATTACTATACGCCTGTTTTGACTACAAATGAAAAGATGATAAAAGAAGATCCCGAGACTGTTAAAGCATTCGTTCATGCAGCTTCGAAAGGGTACCAGTATGCGATTAAGAATCCTGATGATGCAGCAGGCATGTTAATTAAGTCTGCACCGGATCTTGATGCAAAACTAGTAAAGAAAAGCCAGGAGTGGCTTGCAGACAAGTATCAGGATGATGCTCCGCGATGGGGTGAACAAAAGCTTGAAATTTGGAAGAATTACAGTGATTGGATGACTGAAAATAAGCTTCTTGAAGGTGATTTCGATCCTGAAAAGGCATTTACCAATGAATTTTTACCAAAATAGGAGGAAATGCAATGGCCAACTCATTAATTAGCATACAAATTATTCCTAAAGGGGAAAATGTCATCCCTATGGTCGATGAAGCAATCAAGATCATTGAAGAATCAGGTGTCAAGTATGAGGTTCACCCGCTTGAAACGACAATGGAGGGTGAGCTTTCCGAACTTTTTGCCGTGATAGAAAAAATGAATGTAAGAATGATTGAAATAGGATCGCCGAATGTCATTTCCCAAGTGAAAATATTATATCAGCCAAGCGGGATTACGATGGATACGTTAACGGAGAAATATCGGGCATGATCGGAAGGGGAATTTGGAAGAAGGGGGCTCCCTTCTTTCTTTTATTATTGTTGCTGATAGTATGGGAGTCAGTGACAGTCTTATTGAAAGTCGAAGAATGGCTGCTTCCCGCTCCATCGGCCATTTTTATTGAAGGAATTGAGTCGTCCCGCAATCTTTACGGACACCTTATATCCACAACGGAGCTTGCGTTGTCGGGTTTTTTTATTGGAAGCTGCATCGGCTTATTGATCGCGGCAATTCTGCACCTTTTTCCAGGTGTGAAGGACGCGGTTTATCCTCTGCTCATACTATCACAAAATATACCTATCATTGTTTTGGCGCCGCTATTGGTGATCTGGTTTGGCTTTGGCATGCTGCCTAAGTTAATCGTGATTTCGCTGGTATGTTTTTTTCCGGTTGCGGTTGCATCATTGGACGGTTTTCGCCAGACACCATACGAGCTTAAGCATTATTTCAAGATGATGGGAGCGGGAAAAAGCCAGTTATTTTGGAAGCTGGAACTTCCTCACTCGATCCCGTTCATTTTCTCCGGCCTGAAAATTTCGGCCACTTATAGTGTAATGGGTGCTGTTATTTCGGAATGGCTTGGGGCAAAATCGGGGATTGGTGTTTATATGACTCTCGCTTCTTCAGCGTTCAGGACAGATCGGGTGTTTGTAGCCATTTTCATCATTATGGGAATGAGCCTGATCTTTTTTGGAATCATCACCTTCCTGGAGAAATACTTAGTTTCTTGGAAGAGAAAGGAGGGCGAAAAGGATGAAGCTCGAAATTAAAGACGTCTCCTATTCTTTCGATGGTAAACAGAATATATTAGAGAATATGAATTTCCATGTGAATGATGGGGAATTTGTTACGATCCTCGGGCCATCGGGCAGCGGTAAAAGTACATTGTTCCACTTGATCGGCGGCATTTTGAAGCCTGATCATGGCATCATTTCACTGGATGGTAAAAAGATAAATGGCTTAAAGGGCCATATCAGCTATATGCCTCAGCAGCCTTCCCTTTTACCTTGGAGAACGGTATTGGAAAATGTTTTGCTTGGAAGTGAAATTGCTGGGATCAGAGATAAAGAAAAGGCAAAATCCCTTTTGATGAAAGCTGGTTTAGAAGAGTACGAGAAAGCATATCCGCATGAATTATCTGGAGGCATGAAGCAAAGGGCCGCATTCATTCGGAGTATCTTAAGTCCACAGGACTTGATGTGCCTGGACGAACCCTTTTCTGCCTTGGATGAACTGACAAGATTGCAAATGCAAAAATGGCTGTTGTCGGTTTGGGAAGAAAATCGGAGGTCGGTGCTTTTTGTTACTCACAGCATAGATGAAGCGGTTTTCCTATCAGATAGAATTTATGTGTTATCAGCAAAACCGGCTGCTGTCATCAAAGAAGTGAAAGTTCCATTTTCAAGGCCAAGAAGAGAAGAACAGCTTCTTAGTGATGAGTTTTTTCATTTGAAGAGAGAATTATATGCAGCACTCAAGCCAACTTTCACTACTTAAGTAGGAGGCGATTACATTTGAGAATCATCGACAGCCATATCCATTTGGATAAGTATGATGTTGTTAAGCGGAAGCAGATCCTGAATGACATGGAAAAGGTTCAGTTGGAATCCTTGCTGACTGTTTCCATGAATTTGGCTTCTTCGATTAACAATTATCAGCTTTCACTCAAAGATTCACGAATTAAGCCTGCCTTTGGTTTTCATCCAGAGCAGCCCCTCCCGAGTGATGAAGAAGTGTACGAATTATTGAGCTGGATGCGGGAACATAGTCAAGCTATGGTTGCCATAGGTGAGGTTGGGCTGCCCTATTACTTAAGGCAGGAAAATCCCGATATTGATAACTTAGCATATATAGTGATACTGGAGAGGTTCCTGGCCTTAGCTAAAGAGGTTGAAAAGCCGGTTATCCTTCATGCCGTCCATGACGATGCACCCATCGTTTGCGACCTTTTGGATAAGCATCAAATCACGAAGGCACACTTTCATTGGTTTAAAGGCGATATCCGGACAGTTGAAAGAATGGCCGAAAAGGGCTACCGCATTTCGATTACACCAGATGTTTGTTATGAGAGGGAAATACAGGAATTAGTTTCGGCATACCCACTTAAGCTGATGATGATAGAAACGGATGGACCATGGCCGTTTGAAGGGGTTTTCAATGGGAAATGGACCCATCCCGGCATGATGCATGACAGTGTACGTCAAATTGCTTCAATTAAAGGATTGCCGATTGGGGATGTCTATGAAATCCTTTATCAAAATACGAAAGATTTTTATCATATATAAAGGTACCGGTTATCATATCCGGTACCTTTATTTCGTTTAGAGAAAGGTCCTTTTAACCTTTTCCCAAAAGGAATTGTCTTTTAGCTTAACGGTCTTGATGACTTTACCGCTTAACCGGACCTTTACCTTTTCGACATGATTGATGCTTAACGCTTCATTGTCCATTCCGATGATCGGATAGCTTGGTCCGTTTTGTTCAAGGTGGACGGTCAACGTCTTGGCGCCGCTAAGGATGAATGAGGAACCTAGGGTCCGATAGGTATTGTTATTGATGGAAGCAAGCTCGCTCACTTGGAAGCAAGGGAGGAGGGGATCGACAACGGCCCCATTGACCGATTTATTATAGGCGGTGCTTCCGGTCGGAGTCGCAATGATGATCCCGTCCCCGCGAAAAGTTTCAAAATGGAGTTGATCAATGAAGATATCCATGATGAACGTTTTGGTGATCGAAGACCGGATACTGAGCTCATTAAGGGCATAAAAGGAGGGCTGATCGTCCAATTGGATAGCGATGGTTGGATATTTACGCACCTCGATTTGCTCCCTTGTCATGGCATCAATCATTTTATCCGTATCTTCCAAGTGGAAATCGCAATACATATTCAAGTTACCTGTGGTGGAAATGCCCGCATATAAACAATCATCCCTGAACCCGGTTTTACGGGCTGCCTGCAGGAATGTGCCGTCATCACCGATGCTTACGATGATGTTTGCTTTTGTGAAATCCTGGATGACTTCATACGAATGTTGCTTCGCCAAGTCTGACAAGTATTCAACCTTGCTTAGCATCTCTGCATTAGGAGCATGGAAAAAATAAATATTCCTTCGAGTGTTCATCATGTTCCCCCCTAGTATGTATGGTGATGAAAGGGCTTTCTTTATCCTGTTTACGATACATGCAAATTGTGCAAAATGGACCAATGCATTTCCAATTAGAGGATTCTTTGCTACAATTTTATATATCTTAGTTTATCATGGAATGAAACATTTTTGTTATTAGTTCGTATGGTAAGAAGGATACATATATTTAAGGGGGAAAACAGATGAATGGAAAGCGTTGGGCGGCACTTGGAATCGCAGCCGTTTTATTTTTTGTTTCTATTGCTGTAGGGGCGGCCACTACTCTATTTACAGCGGATACGGAAAATATCATTGATGAATTATTTGCTTCCGAAAGTGCATTTTACGAGGAAGTCATAGAAGGCGATGATTTCACTAATGTTATTGCCGTACTTGATGTAGAGGGCACGATTCAAGATACAGGGGAAGCCTCATTACTTAGTTCAACAACATACAATCACCGTGCCTTCATGGATAAGCTGAAGATGGCAGAGGAAAATGATGATATCAAAGGAATCATCCTTCGGGTGAATTCTCCAGGCGGCGGTGTCGTCGAAAGTGCAGAGATTCATGAAAAGATCCTTGATATCAAGAAAGTGAAAAAACCTGTCTATGTTTCAATGGGGTCTATGGCGGCTTCAGGCGGATATTATATTTCTGCACCAGCCGATAAGATTTATGCAAGCCCAGAGACGATGACGGGTTCACTTGGAGTCATCATGCAGGGTTATAATTACGAGAAATTGGCCAAGAAGTATGGTGTTGAGTTCCAAACCATCAAAAGCGGACCACACAAAGATATTATGAGTCCAACCCGGGAAATGACAGGCGAAGAACGTGAAATACTCCAAGAAATGATCGATAATTCCTATGATCAATTTGTAAAAATCATTGCAGACGGACGCGGTATGACAGAGAAGGAAGTAAGGGAAATTGCCGATGGACGCATTTATGATGGACGCCAGGCTATAGAAAACCATCTTATCGATGATTTCGGCCATTTGGATGATGTAATTGCCGCTATGAAAACTGATATCGGTAAAAAGGATGCTCAAGTTATCCGTTATACAGATGAGGTAGGCTTCGGTTCATTATTCAGTATGGGTGCGCAAAAAATGTTGGGAAATGATGTGGAAACGGCAGTCTTGACAAAAATCCTTTCCTCTTCAAATTCTCCACGCCTAATGTATTTGTATGCGGAATAGGGGGGCTGAATTGATGACGGAACGAAATGAAAATAATGAACAAATCGCTTCATCCAATCTAATGGCAGATCAAGAGGTTCCCGTTCAGCAGGAATTTACAACAGCCAAAAAGGCAGTGGATGATGACGAAGTCAAGAAAGTGCATTTTGCTGGTTTTTGGATGAGGTTTTGGGCCTATTTAGCCGATTTACTGGTTATCGGAAGCTTGAACCGGATTTTGATTCATCCCATCTTTAAATTTTATGAAGGGACAGATGACCTCTGGTTCTCCGCAGAGGGCTTCTTAACGGGGGTCGTATTCTTCTTATATTTTGTTTTGATGACCAAATTCTTGAACCAAACCCTTGGCAAGATGATTTTTGGACTGAAAGTCGTTGCATTGAAGGAAGAGAAAAAAACCATTTCATGGGGTACGATATTGTTCAGAGAGCTGATTGGCCGCTATATTTCAAAGGTCACTTGGATTGGCTATCTCTTGGCAGGCCTATTACCGAAGAAACAGGCTTTGCATGATGTCTTTGCAGACACGGGCGTTGTGTTGATCAGAAGATGATTTCTTCCATTCATAAATCTGTAAGAGCGTGATTTTCGCTTTTGCAGGTTTATTTTTTTTGCAGATGCCGATAATGATAGGCTGAAGGGGTGTGGGTGCATGAAGTGGCTTTTGTTGATTATAGGTATCCTCATTTTGGTGCTGCTTATTGTTGTTTTCACTAAAGTAAGAGTGTCCATCGATTACAAACGTGTCCAAACGAATGACCTAATACATATTAAATTATCCGCTTGGTATGGGCTTTTTCACTATACATTCAAGGTTCCGGTCATCAAAATGGAAGATGACTCGACCACTGCAGTAGTAAAGGAAGAGCAAGAAATGAACGGAAAAACAAAAAAGGAAGAAAAGAAAAAGAATACAGCCGAAGATTTGCGTGACGGATTCGCAGACATTCTGGAGATGCTTCAGCATATTATCGGATTTCATAAGATCGTCCGTCAATTCGCCGGGAAAGTCCAAGTCAAAAAATTCACCTGGCATAGTAAGGTCGGTACTAAAAACGCTGCACACACCGGTGTTTTAACTGGTGCATGCTGGGCGCTTAAAGGTTCCATCATCGGTTTGCTGACAACCTATTTCAACTTTCGGATCATGCCCTCCTATTCCATTACACCAGACTTTCAGAGATGGCAGGCAAACACGTCGATTTCCTGCATATTACAATTCAGAATCGGGCAGGCTATGGTGACTGGAATAAAACTGCTTCGTTATTGGAAAGGCGGAAAGCCGCATTTCAAGTCGAGAAAATTAGCGAAGCTTTCAGGTGATTCCAATAAACAATCGTTCTAAGTGGAGGGAATTTAAATGTCAGATCATCCAATCCAAGGTTTAATGAAAGAAGCGATGGAAAATCTTAAAGAAATGGTCGATGTGAACACGATCATCGGGGATCCGGTGGAAACTCCTGATGGAAGTGTCATTTTAACCGTATCCAAAGTGGGATTTGGGTTTGCAGCCGGTGGCAGCGAATTTGTGATGGATGGAAACCATCAAGGACAGCAAGGTGGTTCCAAGCAGCCTTTTGGCGGCGGTAGCGGCGGTGGGGTTTCCATAACACCAATTGCCTTTTTGATTGTCGGTTCCCATGGAGTGAAAATGATTCATCTCGATGAAGGGACGCACCTTCTCGAAAAAATGATGGATTTAGCTCCTCAAGTCGTCGATAAGATACAGTCCATGCTATCCAAGAAAGACAGTAATCAAAAGCAAGGCAGTAATCAAAACCAAGGCAGTAATCAAAACCAAGGCGGCAGTCAGCCAGCTGTAAAGAGGTACCAACAACCTAAACAGGATATAGATTTCTAATTGCGACTCGGCATCCGCCGAGTTTTTCTTTTTGCTGAAGTCTTCCATTACACCAAAAAAAGCTTGGATGTCGGACATGTGCAAGCAACATTCACATTTCCTAATTCAATTAATTGCAAAATTCCGGCAAAACAAATATCATTATGCTTGTACATATAGCAGAAAAGGGAGGAATTATTAATGGCTTCAGTTACATTTAAAAACAACCCGATCACTTTAGTGGGACAAGAACTAAAAGTTGGGGACAAAGCACCTGATTTTACAGTATTGGCTAATGACTTATCACCGGTTACTTTAAGCGACTCCAAAGGTTCTGTCCGCATTATCAGCGTTGTTCCATCCGTGGATACAGGCGTATGTGATGCACAGACACGTAAATTCAATGAAGAAGCGGCAAAATTGGATAATGTGAAAGTACTGACGATCAGTAACGACCTTCCTTTCGCGCAAAAACGCTGGTGTGCTGCCAGCGGCTTGGACAATGTTCAAGTCCTTTCCGATCACCGTGACCTTTCATTCGGTGAAGCATATGGTGTCGTCATGCAGGAACTTCGTCTATTGGCCCGTTCTGTATTCGTTGTGAACAGCTCTGATGAAATCACATATGTGGAATATGTGAGCGAAGGTACCAACCATCCAAATTACGAAGGTGCCATCGAAGCGGCGAAAGCGGCAAAATAAGATGCGAATTCTAAGAAACCGGGCGCAATGTGCCCGGTTTTTTGTTTTAATGTTGATTTTGATGTTAGTTGTTTTAGGCTCTAATTTTCAATTGAGTTGTGGTTATATTAATTTCTGAGTGTCGGCCGATTCAGTTCTTTTCTGTTGACGAGTTATATGCTGGCTTCAGTCAAGGCTCGAAAGTCGGACCATTTTGTGGTAAAACAACCTTGCCAGACCACTCTTGACCATTAGGTGTTCCAACTTTTATGTCAATTTCATTAGGCCACGACGGCATTTGTCTTGGTCCTGGGAAAAACCCCGCTTGTTGCCCTGCTCGAAATCCTTCTCGATACCCTTGGCGATACCCTTGTCGAAACCCTTGTCGAAACCCTTGTTGAAACCCCTGTTGTTGCCTGTTAAATTCATCTGCTGACTGAATATCATGTTGCTGATTTATCGGATTAACCTGCCCATGATAGTTTTGATATTGATTATCCATATATAATCACCACCTCATGCATGGTATTCCGTTTGGGCATTCATTGAGCCTATCCAAGTAATAAAAAACTGCAGACAAAATCATTTTCATCGAGTTTGTCATAGTTTTTTTTCTTGGCTTGTACAATTTGGACGTTGATTTCCGCTCCCAGGCACTCGCTTTCCGAGGGAGGTCCGCCGAAGCCTCCTCGGCGCCTATGCAACTGTGCGGGGTCTCCCCTGGACACGCTTTTCCCGCAGGAGTCTCGCGCCTTACGTTCCAATCAACTTTGTAATAAAATTTAGATAGAAACCATACCTAATACAGGGCAACAGCCCTACATACCTTTTATTTACGCCTGAATTTTGAAAAAGAGTTGCTCGCGCGAGTTCGTTATATGCGGACTTTCAAAACGGAAAACAGCATGTTAAACATACAAAGAATGATGAGCAGGACGTACGGCTTGTATCTCTTTCTTCTTACCTTTAAAATAGGGACAGAAGCAAACAGGAGGAATTAATAAGTGAAGTCTACCCCAGTTGAACAATTATTTTATGAATTTGATGAAACAGCTCAAATATTGCAAAGTGAACTATCATGTACGTATCTGGATGCCCTGGGTGAAACGGGCGAGAATTTCTTCCAAGGTAAAGTCCTGCAGGAGGAAATCAGTGAAGTATCGAAGAAAAGGTTAGCGAAGCATTATGCAGATTTTTCACCAGAGAAATATGAGAAGGAAGCAATCCGTAAAGCGTATCAGCTTGCAATTTTAAAAGGCATGCAGCAGAGCGTCCAGCCGAATCATCATATGACCCCTGATGCAGTCGGCATGTTCGTCAGCTATTTAGTCGGTAAATTCACCAAGGACCAAAAAGAGATAGTCATGCTCGATCCAGCCATTGGGACGGGGAACTTACTATTTGCGATCATGAATCAACTTACTGATAAAAACATCGCTTCATATGGTGTCGAGATTGATGAAACATTGATCAGGCTAGCTTATGCAGGTGCCAACCTGCAAGAACACCCGCTTGAATTTTTCAATCAGGACAGCTTGGAGCCGCTTTTCATCGATCCTTCAGATGTCGTGGTCAGTGATTTGCCGATTGGTTATTACCCGAATGATGTGCGTGCAGCTGAATATGAATTGAAGGCCGATAAGGGCCATTCATATGCACATCATTTGTTTATTGAACAAGGTGTTAAACACGCGAAGGATGGCGGACACCTATTCTTCATTGTCCCGAATAACCTGTTCGTCTCGGAGGAAGCTCCGAAACTCAATGATTTCCTGAAGAAGCATACACATATCCAAGGGATGGTGCAACTGCCGCTTTCCATGTTCAAGAGTGAAGCGGCTGCCAAAAGCATCCTGATCCTTCAAAAGAAAAAAGAGGGTATCGAAGCTCCGAAGAAGGCATTGCTCGTACAACTTCCGAAGTTGTCGGATTTCGAAGCGACAAGGTCTGTCATGCAACAGATGGATGATTGGTTTAAAGAGGAAAAATAGTCAATGAAAGCTGATGCTGCAGGCATTGGCTTTCTTTTTTTTGTTGAAAAAGTGATAATTTGCAATTTTTCATTATTATTTGGTTGAAACTGCTTGCCATGATAAGATTGTACAATACACTGCACGTTTCATTGAGATGAACATTGAAGAACTAACTTAGAGTAAAGGAGCGGGATCGATGTCAAAAGTCATGGCTATTAATGCGGGCAGCTCTTCATTGAAGTTTCAGCTTTTTGAGATGCCTTGTGAAAAAGTAATTACAAAAGGTATTGTAGAAAGAATCGGCTTGAAAAATTCCGCATTCACTTTAAGTGTCGAAGGCGAACAGGTTTCTGAAACGATGGATATACCCAATCATGAAGTGGCTGTAGGGCTTTTATTGAAAAAGCTGATTGACCATCGCATCATTGACTCCTTTGAAGAGATAGATGGTGTAGGGCATCGGGTGGTGCATGGCGGTGAGGTATTCAGTGACTCGGTCTTGATCACGGAGGACGTAATAGAGCAAATCGAAAAGCTTTCCGAGTTGGCGCCCCTTCATAATCCTGCCAATATCACCGGGATCCGAGCCTTCAGGCGAATACTTGATGATGTCCCAGCGGTTGCGGTATTCGATACTGCCTTCCATCAAACGATGGCAGCAGGTTCCTATTTGTACAGTTTACCTCTTGAATATTATGAAAATTACGGAATAAGGAAGTATGGGTTTCATGGTACTTCACATAAATATGTATCGCTGCGTGCCGCCGAAATGATTGGCCGCCCAATTGAACAGCTTCGACTGATATCCTGCCATTTAGGGAATGGTGCAAGCATTACGGCCATAAAGGGCGGCAAATCAATTGATACATCAATGGGATTTACACCATTGGCCGGTGTTACCATGGGAACGCGTTCGGGGAACATCGACCCTGCACTGATTCCTTATATCATGGAGAAGACGGGAAAAACAGCAGATGAAGTGCTTGATGTCCTGAATAAGAAAAGCGGCATGCTAGCCCTTTCCGGATTTTCCAGCGACCTGCGCGATATTCAAGTTGAAGCGGATAAAGGAAATGAGCGGGCAGAACTCGCACTTAAAGTATTTGCAGACCGGATTCACAAGTACATAGGCTCCTATTCAGCTAAAATGGGAGGTGTGGACGGCATCATTTTTACAGCGGGCATCGGTGAAAACAGTCAAACGATTAGGGGGCGAATCTTGGAAGGACTTGAATTCATGGGGGTATATTGGGATAAGGATCTCAATCGAACCAAGGGCAAGGAAGCGTTCATCAATGCACCTTATTCCCCTGTGAAAGTCATGGTCATCCCAACTAATGAAGAAATCATGATTGTCAGGGATACCGTGAAAATAGCTTTGAACGAAACTTGGAAAACATGACTTCCTGTTTTTTAAAAAAATGATCTCCATATCTCTCTGGTAAGGGGTCTTTCCAGTGAATGCAGTATATCAAATTTTATTATCGGAATCCGCCTGCTCATGGATTTTATGTCCGTGCAATCCATACCCATGAACGCTGGATCGCCATCATCTATTCTCTGATAAGCTTCCTTCTATGGTATACTTAAGGGAGAATCCACCAATTCTGTACATAGGAGGCTTGATGCATGGAATTCACGAACCGGGAAATGAAAGTTTGGAATGAAATAAGTGAATGGCAGGAAAAACTTTATCAATATGAGCCAACGGATCTTGCTGCATTGTATGATAAATGGTTGGAGCAGGGGTTTGCCCTGCTTCCGGAAAACGTCCAACAACAGTTTTTCGAAAAGCTTGATACTTGGCTTTTTCATTTGCATGCAATGGTTCAGAGCTCACAAGTTCAAATAGATGCAAGAGAGCGGATTTTAGCATCTGCGCGCGTGTTTAATGAAGAAATCGAAACGTTGAGTGATTTGAATCACTTATCGATCGATCAGTTGAATTACATAGCCAATCAGCATATCGCTAAGCATCGCTTATATTCATTTGCACAAGGCGGGATGAGCGGATCAGGAGGCCTGCTTCTGCTGGGGAGCGATATTCCGGCCATGACGGTCATCAATGTCAGGATCGTACAGCTGATTGCAATGTCTTATGGTGTCGAGGTGAATACACCGTTTGAAATGATGCTGGCCCTTAAGGTATTCAATGCAGGTGCGATGCCAAAGAGGCTCCAAGGAATAGCCTGGGAAGAATTGATCCGCGAGGTCCAGACCGCAGAAGATGACTATTTTTATTTAGGAATCGAAGAACTGACAAACCCTACCTGGATGGAACAGCCGCTCAAGCAGCTGTTGAAAGCATTATCCATTACTGTTTTCCGGAAAAAACTGGTTCGGGGCATACCGTTCATCAGCATGGCCATCGGGGCTGGATCCAATTATCAAATGACCCGGAATGTAAGTGAATTTGCCCAGAAATTCTATCAATATCGTTATTTACTGAATAAGAAGGCTGATGGAGAATGAGTGTCAAAAATCATAAAAAAGCCGTCACGGAGGCAGTTCGCTGCATGGTGATAACCGTCAGCGATACGCGTGATGAAGAAACGGATAAAAGCGGAGCACTGATGAAGGAATTATTGAAATCGAGTGGTCATGAAGTGACGGAATATGTAATCGTTAAAGATGAGCGGAAAGCGATTCAGGATGCGATCACTTCTGGCAGCCAAAGCGGCACGGTCGATGTCATATTAACAAATGGAGGCACTGGCATCGCCAAAAGGGATGTAACGATCGAGGCGGTCAAAGAATTGATGACCAAGGAAATTCCCGGTTTTGGCGAGATTTTCCGTATGCTCAGCTATCAAGAGGATATCGGTTCGGCTGCCATCCTATCCAGGGCGATTGCCGGAGTCGTGAACAACAAAGCAGTTTTTTCCACGCCAGGTTCATCAGGGGCGGTTCGGCTTGCGATGAATAAATTGATTCTTCCGGAATTGGGACATGTCGTCGGTGAACTTCGCAAGGATTTATAAGAGGGATGCAAAAAAGCCACAGTTTTAAACTGTGGCTTTTTTTGCATGGAATAGGCCTTAATTATGCATCTTTTCCGTCACGGCTTGATTGGCACGATACCAAAGCCATAAATCATTGATGATGGAAGCAAGTTCCGCAATTTCGGAATTGAGCTGGCATGATTTGGCGAAATTACTCTCATCGGAGAGCCGAAACTGCTTACGGTTAATCGTGGATTCCAGTTCCTTGATGCGGTCCGGGATGCTTCCGCGGATATTCTCCCAATGTACGAGTATTTGCTGTTGCTCGCCTTTTGTATATTCATCCCACTCCAGATTCAAATCGGGAATTGAGATGCCGAGCCTTTCATCATAGATAAATAGTTCTTTCATATGCCCTCCGTTTTTCGATTTATCATACTCCTAGTTTACTATATTCCCGCGGAACCAGCCAATGTGTAAATTCCTTGAAAATATTAGCGGATTATTTAGCAAAATCTTTAAAATACCCCTTGTATTCCATTAATAAAGATGATAAAGTACTAATCATAGATTGAATAAAAATAACAAACGATGAATTTTTATTCACACGAAAGGACGATGGAAATGGAAAATCAAAAAGTTGTTTTAGCATATTCCGGAGGTTTGGATACTTCCGTTGCAATTAAATGGTTACAAGATCAAGGGTACGAGGTTGTGGCATGCTGCCTGGATGTCGGAGAAGGAAAAGATTTGGACTTCATTAAAGAAAAAGCGATCACTGTTGGTGCGGTAAGTTCATATGTCATTGATGCGAAGGACGAATTCGCTGATGAATTCGCATTGACGGCTCTTCAGGCGCATACTTTGTATGAAGGGAAATATCCATTGGTATCGGCTTTATCACGTCCGCTGATCGCGAAGAAATTAGTGGAAGTGGCTGAAGCGGAAAACGCGGTAGCCGTTGCGCACGGTTGTACGGGAAAAGGAAATGACCAAGTGCGTTTCGAAGTATCCATCTCTGCCTTGAACCCTAATTTGCAAGTTCTAGCACCTGTTCGTGACTGGAAATGGTCTCGTGAAGAGGAGATTGAATATGCAGCGAAAAATGGCATTCCAGTTCCGATTGGCATGGCGAGCCCGTTCTCGATTGACCAAAACCTTTGGGGAAGAAGTAATGAATGCGGGATTCTGGAAGATCCTTGGGCAGCTCCGCCGGAAGAGGCATATGATTTGACTGCAAGCCTTGAATGTACGCCAGATACTGCCGATATCATCGAGATTGGTTTTGAACAAGGTGTGCCGGTTACATTGAATGATAAAAACTATAAATTGGCTGACCTGATCGTCGAGTTGAATCAAATTGCCGGCAAACACGGAGTTGGACGTATCGATCACGTTGAAAATAGATTAGTAGGAATCAAATCACGTGAAGTCTATGAAGCTCCTGGTGCGATGACATTGATAGCTGCACACAAAGAACTTGAAGATATCACGCTTGTAAAAGAACTGGCTCACTTCAAACCGGTGATCGAGAAGAAAATGACTGAATTGATTTATGAGGGACTTTGGTTCTCTCCGCTTCAAAAAGCTTTGGCTGCATTCCTGAAAGAAACACAAGTGAATGTAACGGGTACGGTCCGTGTGAAACTATTCAAAGGTCATGCGATTGTTGAAGGAAGAAAATCCGAGTACTCCCTATATGACGAAAAATTGGCTACCTATACAAAAGCAGACGAATTCGATCATGATGCAGCAGTTGGATTCATTAAGTTATGGGGACTTCCAACGAAAGTGAACAGCATGGTCAATAACAAGAAGGTGACAGTGTGAGCAGCAAGCTTTGGGGAGGAAGATTCACGAAATCTGCCGAAGAATGGGTAGATGAATTTGGAGCTTCCATTTCCTTTGACCAGGAACTTGTCCTTGAAGATATTCAAGGCAGTTTAGCTCATGTAACCATGTTAAAGCAATGCAGCATTTTACCTGAAGAAGATGCGGATCAGATCATTGCGGGGCTGAAAAGTTTACAGGAAAAAGCTGAGAAGGGTGAATTGACTTTTAAGGTTGAGATGGAAGATATCCACCTCAACCTGGAAAGTATGCTAATAAGCGAAATCGGTCCGGTTGGCGGAAAGCTTCATACAGGAAGAAGCCGTAATGACCAAGTTGCAACCGACCTTCATCTGTATATGCGGAACCAAACGAAAGTGATTCTGGAACTCATCAATGATTTGCAAAAAGCGATTTTGGGACAATCCAAGAAAAATGTGGAAACACTAATTCCGGGTTATACACATTTGCAGCGTGCACAGCCTATTTCATTTGCCCACCACTTAATGGCTTATTTTTGGATGCTTGAGCGTGATAAGCAGCGCTTCACCGAGAGTTTCAAAAGGATCAACATTTCCCCATTGGGTGCTGGGGCATTAGCCGGGACGACTTTCCCGATTGACCGTGCCCTCAGTGCGGAGCTATTGGGGTTTGAGGGAATTTACGAAAACAGCCTTGATGCGGTAAGTGATCGTGATTTTGCCATTGAATTCATGAGCAACAGTGCGACAATGATGATGCATTTATCCCGTTTCAGCGAAGAAATCATTCTCTGGTCAAGCCAGGAATTCCAATTCATAGAATTGGATGATGCGTTTTCCACGGGAAGCAGCATCATGCCGCAAAAGAAAAACCCTGACATGGCGGAATTGATCCGTGGTAAAACAGGACGGGTTTATGGGAACCTAACAGGATTATTGACTGTTTTGAAAGGACTGCCGCTTGCTTATAACAAAGATATGCAAGAAGATAAAGAAGGCGTTTTTGATACGGTTAAGACCATTGTTGGTTCACTTAAAATATTTGCCGGCATGATTTCAACGATGAAAGTGAAAACGGAAGTAATGGAAAAAGCAACAAAAAATGACTTCTCGAATGCGACGGAATTAGCTGATTACCTGGCTTCAAAGGGTATGCCTTTCCGTGAGGCGCATGAAGTGGTCGGGAAGCTTGTATTGTTCTGTGTCCAGAATGGCTGCTATTTAATGGACCTGAGCATTGAACAATTCCAGGAAGCTTCCGAGTTGTTTGATCAAGATATTTATGATGCATTAAATCCTTATGAGGCAGTTAAACGCCGTAACAGCGCGGGCGGTACAGGCTTTGCCCAAGTCTTGCTAGCGATTGAAAAAGCGGAAAAACTGGTAAGTGAATAATAGGAAAAAGCTCGTTCACCAATTTGGCGAACGAGCTTTTTATATATCATTTTCTTTTATCAGTTCGTACGCACGACCATTACATCACAGTTAGAATGGCGAACGATGCCTTCCGACACGCTCCCGATAAGGAAACGTTCGACTGCGTTAAGGCCCGTTGCACCGCATACAATTAAATCGATCGAATGCTTTTTCGCTAAATCCCTTGGAATTTGAACTTTGGGAGAACCATAGGCAACTTCTGTTTGGACCTTTACAATCCCGGATGCAATGGCTTCCGTTTTATACTTGTCCAATAGCTCATTGGCAAAGGTTTCAGAGTGATCACGGATAGTCATATCATAAGCTTCGACAGTAGGGAAATTCCTTGTATCCACGATATGCGTGAGCACAAGGGTAGCGTCACTGAGTTTTGCTAAATAGATTGCCTTTTTTAGGGCCCACTCTGCTTCTTCCGAACCATCCACTGCTACAAGAATATTTTTATAATCTATACTATTCAAGTGAATCTCCTCCTTCTATTTCATTCCTATTATACAATGATTTACCTAATCTGACTGATTTCAATTGTAACAAATTAGCGAATGTTTTTACCAATGATCTGGAAATCAACAAATGAAACAATATGATTCCAACCTCATTATGATGTAATGAATCATTGCAGGAACGAAAAATCGCTCCTTTTTACCTTAATTGTATATTTGTGGTAACACTTAATGTGAGAGGGGAGTTTTTTTCTATGAGTGTTTCAAGAATCGTAAACTATGCATTATCTTTATACGTGCGCTTTTGTATGGATTGATCTATTTCATTTATATTTTCTTCATCAATTTTGTACATGCTTCATCAGTTTAATGAGTATAGCAGCACTGCTGCTTCCATTTGTTCTTTTACTATTTTTTCAATGGATTTCATGGAAATAAACCGATAAGGAAAATAAAGAAAAATCAAAAATAGATTTATGGTCATATCAAGGCTTTTCTCTTCTATATTTATTGTGCTTTTAGGTTAGGGGTAAATGAATATGAATCAAGGTTCACCACTGAAAGATGGTTAAACGATGATAAAGGAAGAGTCTACCTGGTAGATGACTTAATCAATGAACATGAATTGATAGGTATGGCAAAAGATGAAGTGTTCACGCTTTTAGGGTCTCCAACAGAAACGGAATATTTTAAAGAGGAAGATAATGTTGTTTATTATCTCGGTGACGAGAGGGGAATCATAAGAATAGATAGGTGAATGGCTGGTCATTTGGTTTGACGGCAGTGATCAAGCAATGAAGTATGAACTGCGGACCGATTAGTTGATATGTTGAATAAATACCCCCGTCTTAAATGAAGGCGGGGGTATTCGGATTTTGTTATATTAAATGAATGCATTATCACTTTATGATTTGCAGGCTCTTCGGGAATTTGGTCAAAACCTCACAGCCGGTATCGGTGATCAGTAGATCATCTTCAATCCTGACGCCTGCAACATTCGGAACATATATGCCAGGTTCGATGGTATAAACCATTCCGGATTGAAGTTCGAGGGAATTCGTTTCAGTCAAGGATGGATACTCATGGACGCTGATTCCAAGTCCGTGGCCGAGCCTGTGCGGGAAGAATTCACCGTATCCTTTATTCCTGATGATGTTTCTGGCAGTCAAGTCTATCTCGGAACAGGATACACCAGGTTTACTGGCTGCAACGGCAGCTTCTTGTGCTTTAAGTACAGTTTCATATATTTCTGCCTGTTTATCATTGATGTCTCCGTAAGCAACCGTTCTAGTGATATCAGAGCAATACCCTTCATGAACGACGCCCAGGTCAAAGAGGACAAGGTCGCCGCGCTGAACTTTCGTATTCCCTGGTATGCCATGCGGGGAAGCGCCATTTTTACCAGTCAGGACCATGGTGGAAAAAGACATTTGGCTGACTCCGGCCTTTTTCAATTCGTATTCTATCGCTGCAAGGATTTCCATTTCCGTTTTACCTTCATGAATTTCGCTGACACCCACTTCAATCGCAAAGTCGGCTAGGCGGCATGCTTCACGGATTTTGACCATTTCATCTTCCGATTTGATCATTCGCATCCTTTGAAGTTTTTCTTCTGCTGAAACGAGCTTCGGTGCTCCGAAGTGTTGTTGGACCTTTTCATAACGTTCCACATTCATATGCTCTTTTTCAATGGCCATTGTATGAATGGTTAAACCGCGATCCTCGACTGCTTTCTTAACTTTTTCCCAAGGATCTTGAATGTCGGTGTAACCGATGATATCTCCATCCCATCCAGCCTGTTTAGCATCCGGAACTTCCATCTGCGGGCAGACAAGGAATGGTTCGGCATTTGCAAAAATGGCAAGTGCCAGCAGTCTTTCATGAGGATCACTAAAAAACCCGCTCAAATAGAAGATGCTCTCTGTAGATGTAAGTAAAGCGGCTTCAGCCTCATTCGCCTGTAGCCAATTTTGTAGTTCTGTCAAACGTTCATTCATGACGATACCTCCATTAATAAGATATAATTACCTTAGCAATATTTAAAAGTATAGTAAATGGGAAAGGCCTAAGAAAGCTACTTAAATAAAATTAGTGGGTATGGGAAGGGAGCATCAAAAATGAAAGTATCTTTTCATGGACATGCAGTTGTAAAAGTTGAAACGAATGGTAAAACGATTTTAATCGATCCATTCATTACTGGAAACGAATTGACCGATTTGAAGGTCGAAGATGTGAAACCGGATGTGATCATCTTAACACATGGCCATAATGACCACGTCGGTGATACGGTTGAATTGGCAAAAAGGCATGATGCGCTTGTCATCGGCATTGCAGAGATTGCCGACTACCTGGGTGCCCAAGGAGTCAGGACCCATGGGATGAGCATCGGCGGAGCTTTCGAGTTCGACTTTGGAAAAGTGAAACTGACGCCAGCATTCCATGGAACGGGATTCAATAACGGAGAGGGGCAAATCATTTATTTAGGAATGCCTGCTGGCGTATTGCTTACGATAGAAGGGAAAACGATCTATCATGCAGGGGATACAGCGGTATTTTCCGATATGAAACTGATAGGCGAACGACATCCGATTGACTTGGCATTCTTGCCAATCGGCGACAATTACACCATGGGCCCGGAAGATGCAGCACTTGCAGCGAAATTCCTTCAAGCCAAACAAGTCGTGCCGATTCATTACAATACTTTCCCTGTCATTAAACAGGATCCTGAAAAATTCATCGACTTGCTTGAAGATGGAAATGGACTGATCATGGAAGCCGGGGATGAAATAGACTTTTAAAAGGAACGGAAGCCTGCATGGCTTCCGTTTTTTATGTGGATTGAGGGGGGGAGCCGACCGAAATGAAAGATTTCCCTGCAGTATTGCCTTTAACAAATGATTCCGGCAATAGGAAAGTAAAGTCACGTTCAGCAGCCAAGTCTTTTTTCCTTTTACAGGCATAAAATGAATAGATGAAAAAAGGGGGGATTGGATGAAACAGAGGTTATTACTGTGTTTGCTTTTATGCGGTGTGATGCTGTATTATGCCGTGCCGCGTTTGTCGTTGGAAAGTGGCGGTCTGGAGAGTCTGTTTGCCGGATCCTGGCTGTTGTTTGCATTGTTGGCGGTAGCTGGAAACTTGACGGGCATATTATATTCTCCTAAGAAACAAAAGGTAAAACGCCAGCTGGAATACAAAAGGTTGCGCCAATACTAGTAGTTGTTTGATAAACTGGGCTCTTTGACCTTATAATGGAGAATAGGAATACCGTGAAAAGGGTGAAGCGCTTGGCTACAAAGCATGAACAAATATTAAAACATATCGATGGGCTCCCTGTCGGCGAGAAGATTTCCGTCCGTCAAATTGCGAAGGCATTGAATGTTAGTGAAGGTACGGCATACCGGGCAATTAAAGAGGCGGAGAATCAGGGATACGTGAGCTCGATTGAGCGGGTAGGCACGATCCGTATTGAGAAAAAGAAAAAAGAGAATATTGAAAAGCTCACTTTCGCAGAGGTAGTCAATATTGTTGACGGACAAGTTCTTGGCGGGAAAACGGGACTTCATAAGACATTAAATAAATTCGTCATCGGGGCGATGAAGCTGGATGCCATGATGAGATATACAGGGGCAGGAAACCTGCTGATCGTCGGGAACCGTACACAGGCCCATGAGCACGCGTTAAAAGCGGGTGCAGCGGTGCTGATCACCGGGGGATTCGATACCGAAGAGCCCGTTAAAAGGTTAGCCGATGAATTGGAGATGCCAGTGATCTCAACGAGTTACGATACGTTTACCGTCGCAACGATGATCAATCGGGCTATTTATGACCAATTGATCAAAAAGGAAATCTTGCTGGTGGAGGATATTTTGACACCCGTACAGGAAACGACCTTTTTGACAGTGGGTGACCGGGTTCAGACCTGGCATGAACTGAATCAGGAATCAGGGCATAGCCGTTTCCCTGTTGTCGATGACAATATGAAGGTTCAAGGAATGGTCACATCAAAAGATATCATCGGACAGGAAGAGATGACCCTCATTGATAAGGTGATGACGAAAAACCCGATGACCGTAGGCGATAAAATGAGTGTGGCATCTTCTGCACATATGATGGTTTGGGAAGGGATTGAGTTAATCCCGGTCGTGAATGACAGTCATATCCTAAAGGGAATCGTGAGCAGGCAGGATGTGCTGAAGGCATTGCAAATGAGTCAAAGGCAGCCTCAGGTCGGCGAAACGATCGACGATACGATCACCAGCCAGCTTGTGATGACTTCGAATCGTGGCAAGGGCGAGGAAGTGTATAACTATGGCGTCACCCCACAGATGACCAATTACCTTGGTACCATTTCAAGCGGTGTGTTCACGACATTGGTCACCGACTCGGCAAATCGTGCACTTCGAAGCTATAAGCGCGGTGACTTGGTCGTGGAAAACATGACGATCTACTTCATCAAGCCAGTCCAAATCGACAGTACGCTTGAAATCCATCCGCGGGTCCTTGATGTAGGGCGTAAATTCGGAAAAGTCGATGTCGAGGTGTTTAACCAAGGCAAACTTGTCGGCAAGGCAATGTTGACTTGCCAATTGCTGGACCGATCATGAAAAATAAAAAGGATAATCGAAATTCGATTATCCTTTTTGATTTGCAGCTTCTTCGATTGCATGCGGCAAATAAAATTTATACATTTTATAGCCGCCCCAAATACTGAATATGCCAACGAAAATGAAAACGGCGGCAATGATATAAGTGATGGTCGTGTGGAATAGAAAAAGCTGATTGATTCCGAATAGTGCGACAAACGCACCAAGGGCAATGGAAGACTTCCCTGAAATCCACTTTTTCTCCATCGGCATTTTGGTTCGGGCCGATTTGAGTTTATAAAACAGATAGACCCCTAGTGAAAGAACGATCAAGGTGACAAGAATAGGCATCGTTTGAAATTCCCCCAATTTAACATATGTACCTTTTTATTGTAGCGGGAAATGAAAGAGAATGCCACAGTAAACAAGATGAGTCTTCCTATTTCCGCAATTTTTTGATTAAATGAAATATATCATCTTTATAAGGCTCGATAATACATATGTTAAGGAGAGATCTATATGAAAGCTGAAATATTAGCAGATATAAAGCGTTATGATACTATCATTCTCCATCGTCATGTCCGTCCAGATCCGGACGCTTATGGTTCACAGGGGGGATTGGCGGAAATCCTGAAAGCATCTTTCCCCGAAAAGCGAATTTATACGGTCGGGAAAGAGGAACCGTCATTGAATTACTTAAGAAGGCTCGATGTGATTTCGGATGAAACATATCAAGGTGCTTTGGTCATCGTTTGTGATACCGCAAATACGGACCGGATTTGTGATGCACGGTACACGACGGGGGATAAGCTGATTAAGATCGATCATCACCCTAATGAAGATCCATATGGGGATATGCGTTGGGTCGATACATCGGCAAGTTCCACAAGTGAAATGATTTACGAGTTTTACCAGTTCGGTAAAGAACAGGGCTTGAAGATGAGTGATGAAGCGGCACGCCTCCTATATGCAGGCGTTGTTGGCGATACAGGTCGTTTCCTATTCCAAAGCACGACTGAAAAGACATTTGCCTATGCCAGTGAATTGATTCACTATTCGTTCTCCCGCCCGCAGTTATATCAGGAGATGTATGACGTCGAGGAAAGCATAGTCCGGTTGAATGGATATGTGCTGCAGCATTTTGAAATCCTTCCATATGGAACGGGGAAAATGATCATCACGAAAGATATACTTGAAAAATTCCATGCTTCTGCATCCGAGGCATCTCAGCTCGTTTCCTCGCTCGGTTCGATTAAAAATGTTAAGTCATGGGTCTTTTTCATTGAAGAAGAACAAGAAATCAGAGTCCGTTTCCGTTCTAAAGGACCAATCATCAATACGATTGCCCGTAAATATAACGGAGGAGGCCACCCGTTTGCAGCAGGGGCTTCGATCTATTCTTGGGATGAAGTGGATAATATCCTTGCCGACATGGAAGAGTTGAATAAAGCGGAAGCTGAATGAAAAAAACTTAAAGACCAAATCGCAAATGATTTGGTCTTTAAATTTGGTGGGTATTCACCCATTAAGTTCAACATTCACGAAGTAGTCCTTTTTAGTTTGATTTCTATATTCATTTTCGTATAAAACATGATTTCAACGACTTCAAGTCGATAGCGCTTTTTATTGATGGTCACGATCTTATTTTCTATGGATTTTTTCAAAAGCACCTTTCCGTCATAGACACTGGCGACATCTTTGGCGAGAAGAGAGGATAGGTCGTCCTCAATCACATCCTCCGCTTCTGCAATGCTCAGCTGGTCCAGACTGTATTTTTCATTCGTTATCGTTACTTCCACTTCCTGAATCGTCAGGATTTCCTCGTTTTTCTCGTTCAATTTTTTATAATCCTGCTCCCAAATTGCGATTTTCCCGTTTAAATCCTTGATCTCTTCTCTTTGTTCGTGAAGGGTCCGGATCTGCTTCTCCTGCTGGACACCATGCATATAAAAGAAAATCACCCAGCTGATCAATCCGCCAAGTGCGGCTCCTGCAAAAAAGCGCTGCCAGGTTGGAGACCGGTGATAGGGAGGGATCCTCATGGTGAAATATGCTCCTGCGTGAACCAGTTTATGATCAGTGCCCCTGTCTGTGCCCCTCCAAGTGCAGATAGTATCAATAGGACCTGCTTGACTATATCCTTCGTTTCCCCGTGGAAAATACCGCGTTCGAAATTATAGACCATATCAAAAGTACCCCCGATCGCGGCGACAATCGCCCAAATACGAAGGCTGTCCGACAGCCGGAATACAGTTGTCATCGGGGCTTGTCCAGTAAAAAAAGCGGCGAGGCCCCCGATTATCGAGCCGCCAAGCAATACGCCAAGCGATATGAAAAAGCTGTTGAGGAAGGCTGGAACAAAGGCTTCATTCATATATCATCATCCTTTTTTCTTGATATTCTTCTATTCCATTTATATGGGATGTTCAGAGGTAATATGATAGTCGCAGGAAATCAGGAAGTTAAATTGCCCATTGGTAATGAGAACATATTTTCTTTTTTTGAAATAAACACTATAATGAAAAGAAACATGCCTTACAAAGGTGGGAGAAAAAACGTGTATACTCATCTCCATATTCAGAGCGGATACAGCCTGCTGACAAGTACGGTGAAGATCACTGAACTTGTGGCCAAAGCGAAAGCGGACGGCTGTACAAGTCTTGCCTTAACCGATCGAAATGTTATGTACGGTTCGGTCTATTTTTATAAAGAATGCAAGAGACAGGGTATAAAGCCGATCATCGGCATACTTGCGGATGTCCTTGATGAACGGGAAACGCCACATGGACTTCTTTTATTGGCAAAGAGTCTGCAAGGATATCAAAACCTGCTTAAAATAAGCAGTGCCATAAAAACGAAATCCCCGTCAGGCATTCCAATGAATTGGCTTAAAGCCTATTCCCGGGGCTTGATTGCAATCACACCGGGTGCAGAGGGGCAAATAGAAACGCTATTGAGAGAAGAAAATCCTGAAGAAGCCGAACAGGCAGCCGGGCGATTTCTGCAAATTTTTGGTCATGATAACTTTTATGTGTCCATACAGAGACTTTCGATTGCGGATGAGGAAAAAGGTAACGAAGCCATAAGCCAGTTGGCGAGAGATTTAGAGATAAAGATTGTCGCGACGAATCCAGTCTATTATTTGAACGAGAGTGATGCACTCGCTCATGAAGTTTTATTGGCAATTGGAAATGGCGACAAGCTTGCGGATGAGACGCATACGGTTCTTGAATCCGATCAATTTTATTTGAAAAGCCGGGCTCAGATGGCAGAACTATTCCATGACAGACCGGATGCACTGGAAAATACACTGCATATTGCCGCGCAATGCAATCTGGAAATTCCATTTCATCGTTCACTGCTGCCTAAGTACCCTACTGAAGATGGAGCCACAGCCGAGGAAATGCTCGAGGCCATCTGTTTCCAAGGGCTGAAGAAAAGAGTGCCGGAGCCATCCATTCAATATGAAGAGCGCCTGCGATATGAATTGGATATCATCACCAAGATGAAATTCAGCGATTACTTTTTAATCGTTTGGGACTTCATGAAATTCGCTAAGGACCATCAAATCCTGACTGGTCCTGGAAGGGGATCGGCCGCTGGATCGATGGTCGCTTATGTGCTGTCGATCACGGATGTCGATCCAATCGAACATTCCTTGCTGTTCGAGCGTTTCCTGAATCCGGAACGTGTCTCGATGCCGGATATCGACATTGACTTTCCGGATAACCGCCGTGAAGAAGTGATTGCTTATGTCGCGAAGAAGTACGGGGAACTTCATGTAGCACAGATCATTACATTCGGAACATTGGCTGCCAAGGCTGCGTTAAGGGACACAGGACGTGTTTTCGGCCTGAATTCAAAGGAACAGGAAGCGGTATCGAAAATGATTCCAGGCCGTCTGGGCATCACGCTTCCCGAGGCTTTCAAGGAATCGAAAAGGCTCAGGGAATTCGTTAATGAGAGTGACCTGAATCAAAAACTTTTTCAAACCGCGTTATTGCTTGAAGGACTGCCTCGCCATGCTTCGACACATGCCGCCGGCGTCGTCATCAGTGACCAGGCACTGACCGAGCATATCCCGATTCAGGGAGGGCATGACGGCATCCATCTGACTCAATATCCAATGGACCTTCTCGAAGAACTGGGACTTCTTAAAATGGATTTTCTTGGACTCCGCAATTTAACGCTCATTGATAATATTTTAAATAACATCAAAAAGGGAACAGGGAAAAAGCTCGACTTGTCCCATATTCCGATGGATGACCCCGAGACGCTGGCCCTTTTAGGGAGAGGCGAAACAACCGGAGTGTTCCAATTTGAATCGGATGGCATCCGAAAGGTATTGATCAAGCTGAAACCGAACCGATTCGAGGATATCGTCGCGGTCAATGCCCTGTATCGTCCAGGTCCGATGGAAAATATACCGCTGTTCATCGAGCGAAAACATGGACTTGCCCCGATTGATTACCTGCACGAGGATTTGAAGGATATCCTCGAGCCTACATACGGGGTCATCGTTTATCAAGAACAAATCATGCAAATCGCCTCCCGCTTAGCCGGGTTTTCATTAGGGGAGGCTGACCTGCTCCGTCGTGCCGTTTCGAAGAAGAAGAAGGATGTTCTGGATCAAGAGCGGCAGCATTTCGTGAGCGGTGCATTGAAACAAGGATACTCCGAAAAAACGGCAGATGAGATTTATTCCTTGATTGTCCGCTTCGCTAACTATGGATTCAACCGAAGCCATGCGGTGGCATATAGTTTCATCGCTTATCAGCTGGGTTACTTGAAAACCCACCATCCGGAATATTTCATGGCAGCACTTCTGACCTCGGTCGTCGGGAATGATGATAAGATTTCGCAATATATCCGTGAAGCAAAAAAGAAAGGGATAGCGGTTCTGCCTCCCTCGATTAACCGGAGCGGTTACCCGTTCTTACCGGAAAAGGAAGGGATCCGTTATAGCCTTGGAGCCATAAAAGGGATAGGCGGGACTGTATTAAAAGAAATCTTTGCTGCGAGGAGGCAGAAGAAGTTCGCTGATTTATTCGATTTCTGTTTGCGCGTTTCGGGAAAAATCGTAAATAGGAAAGTGCTGGAGGCGCTTGTCCATTCAGGTGCATTTGATGAATTCGGTGAAGACCGGGCAACGTTGTTGGCGAGCTTGGACGTAGCGATCGATCATACGGAATTGGTTAATCCGGATGATGACCTATTCGATATGTTTTCGGATGGCGAGTTTTCACTCAAACCGAAATACAACCGGGTCGAGCCCATCCCAATCGAGCACAAACTCTCATTGGAAAAAAGCGCATTGGGGCTTTATCTATCGAATCATCCGGTGACAAGCTACAGAGAACTTTTTCAGCACTTCGGCTGTTTGACCATAGATGAAGCTACCAATAAAAAGGAATCAAAAGTCTTACTTGGCGCATACATTACGTCGGTTAAAACCATAAGGACAAAAAAGGGCGATGTGATGGCTTTCTTGAGCGTCAGTGATGAAGAGGGGGATATTGAAGCGGTCGTTTTTCCAAATGTTTATAAAAACCACTCTGCTGACTTGAATCATGGACAACTCGTTATGCTGCAAGGGACATTGGAAGAACGGGATGGAAAAACACAGCTCCTGATCAGGAACGTGTACCCTCTTGAAAAAGTGAAGCAGATGAAAGAGGAAAAAAACGGGACGATATTCCTGAAAATTGAGGCTGACAAGCAAACGAAGGATACACTGCAAAAAATAAAAAAAATTTTAATGCAGCATAGCGGTGAAACCAAGGTCATGCTTTTTTACGAGAGGGAAAACCGCTATGTACAGCTATCTTATTGGGATTGGGTCAATCCTACAGATAGATTGATGCAGGCATTATTTGACTTGGTCGGAAAAGGGAATGTGGTTTACAAGAAAGAATAACTGTTTTACAACTTTAATAGTTATGTTATATTGAAAACAGGCCGCTGTGGTCTGACCACTAGATTTCAGCATAATTTCTGCATATAAGATATGGGTTACCCAATTTGTTTTAGGAGTGAAACTATGACATTAAGAGAAGAAGCATTACATATGCACCGCTTGAATCAAGGAAAATTAGAAACAGTTTCGAAAGTACCGGTTAGGAATGCAGTAGATTTGAGCCTGGCTTATTCTCCTGGTGTCGCAGAACCGTGTAAAGATATTTATGATAAGCCGGAAACCGTTTATGACTATACAATGAAGGGGAATACTGTTGCCGTCATTTCTGATGGAACGGCTGTTTTGGGACTTGGAAACATCGGTCCGGAAGCTGCTATGCCGGTCATGGAAGGAAAAGCCGTTTTATTTAAAAGTTTCGCCGGAGTGGACGCTTTCCCAATCTGTTTAAAAACCACGGATGTGGACAAAATTGTAGAGACCGTTAAATTACTCGAACCGACTTTCGGTGGAGTGAACTTAGAGGACATAGCCGCACCAAATTGTTTTGAAATTGAAGAACGACTCAAGAAAGAAATGAATATTCCTGTTTTCCATGATGATCAGCACGGTACAGCCATTGTTACTGTTGCGGGCCTTGTGAACGCTTTACGACTTGTGAATAAATCAATGTCAGAAATTAAAGTGGTAGCGAATGGAGCAGGCGCTGCGGGCATTGCCATCATTAAATTGCTTTATAACTATGGAGTTCGCGACATCATCATGTGTGATACGAAGGGTGCCATTTATGAGGGCCGTTCGACAGGTATGAATGATACAAAAGAACAAGTGGCGAAAGTGACCAATCGAAATAAGGTTTCAGGACCTTTGGAATCTGTCATTGAAAACGCTGATGTATTTATAGGTGTTTCTGCCGCAGGTGCATTGACAAAAGAAATGGTTTCTTCGATGAACCGGGATGCGATCATTTTCGCGATGGCTAATCCAGATCCGGAAATCATGCCGGAAGATGCAAAAGCAGCGGGTGCCAAGGTTGTTGGAACTGGCCGTTCGGATTTCCCGAATCAGGTCAATAACGTCCTTGCTTTCCCAGGGATTTTCCGTGGTGCCTTGGATGTACGTGCGACTCATATCAATGAAAAAATGAAGGTTGCTGCAGTACAAGCCATTGCCGGTTTAATACAGGAAGATGAGTTGAACGAAGACTACGTTATCCCAGCTCCATTTGATGCGAGGGTAGCTCCAGCCGTTGCAGCTGCTGTTGCCAAGGCAGCGATGGAAACGGGAGTGGCTAGAATTAATGTGGATCCCGAGGGAATTAAAGAAAAAACAAGGAAATTAGCGATCATTGGAAAAAGTGAGGAATAATTAATTTGGCAGGTCGTACTTCTTCATCCAAAATTTATCTCGATGTCGTTGAGAGCCTACGTAGCATGATTGAAGCGGACAGCCTCCTGCCGGGAGATAAAATCCCATCAGAACGGGAGTTATCGGATCGTTTTAATGTTGGCCGTTCCTCTGTCCGTGAAGCATTGCGAGCCTTAGAGCTATTAGGATTAATAGAAACAAGGCGTGGTGAAGGGACGTTTATCAGGGATTTCCAGGAGCATAGGCTAGTCGAGCTTCTGGGAACCTTTTTTTTGCAAGATAAAAAAGTACAAGAAGATTTGGCTGAGACGAAAAGGCTGATTGAAATTGACTGTTTGCGGATCGTCGCCTTTTTCGCTACGGCTGAGGACATCAAAAGATTGATGGCCTGGGTCAAAGCGGATAAGTTTCATGATGATGATTTCTTCTTAAGAATTGCCATTTTGAATCGCAATCGATTGCTGGAAAGAATTTGGCGCATTGTCAACAGCTATGCTAGAACATCAGAGATGGTACAGGGTAATGTGAAAAAAGAAGATTATCTGGCACTTCTTACATATTTGCTCGAACGTGATGAAGAAAAAGCCATCGAAACGTATCTTATTAGAATTAGAAATATGTCGAAGGACGAGTGACACCTTTTTACACGACACTAATTTTATTTCTGATATAGTTTGTACCAAGTATCATAAAATAGATAATTGGTGGTAAAGGGAGGATTAAGCTTGCTTAAAGAGCTATTTGCGAAGTCTAAGAAGAAATATGCAACGGTTCCTTTAGATCGGGAGAAACAAGATGTACCAGAAGGAATCATGACAAAGTGCACCGGCTGTAAAAAAATCATGTATACAAAAGAATTGGTGAAAAACAAGAAAGTCTGTCTGCATTGCGGGTACCATCATCCGATGTCTTCCCATGAGCGCATCGAATTTTTATTCGACGCAGGCACTTTTAATGAATTTGATAAAGAAATGATTTCCGTTAACCCGCTTGATTTTCCGGATTATCTAGATAAATTGGAAAAAGATAGAAAGAAAGCCAAGATTAATGAGGCGGTTGTCACAGGAGTCGGAAGCATCAATGGGTACCAAGTTTCAACAGCCATCATGGATTCGAATTTCCGGATGGGAAGCATGGGATCCGTTGTTGGAGAAAAAATTACCCGTGCCATTGAACGTGCTGGTGAATTGAAGATTCCGTTCATCATATTTACGGCATCAGGCGGCGCCCGGATGCAGGAGGGTGTTTTAAGCTTGATGCAGATGGCAAAGACAAGTGCAGCACTCAAGATATTCAGCAATGAAGGCGGACTGATCATATCAATGATGACCCATCCTACCACAGGTGGGGTTTCGGCAAGTTTCGCGTCACTTGGCGATATTAATCTAGCCGAACCTGGAGCCCTTATTGGTTTTGCGGGACGAAGAATCATTGAGCAGACGATTCGTGAAGAGCTTCCTGAAGATTTCCAAACGGCTGAATTCTTGTTGAAGCACGGTCAATTGGATGCGGTCGTCAAACGTACGGAAATGAAGGAAACCTTGACGACGATCCTTAAAATCCATGCCCCGGGCGGTGAGTGGTTATGATTTACGAATTAGAGTTCGAGCGTCCCATTACGGACCTGAGAAATAAAATTAAAGAGCTAAAGGCAATTTCGAAGGATGCTGATGTCGACCTTACAGCAGAAATCGAAACATTGGAAAAGCGTTTAGAGAAGCTGGAAGTGGATATCTACAACCATCTTAAACCGTGGGATCGTGTTCAGATTGCCCGGCATCCAGCCCGTCCGACGACGCTTGATTACATTCCGCTGTTATTCAATGACTTCATCGAGTTTCATGGAGATCGTTATTATGGGGATGATGAAGCGATTGTCTCTGGAATCGCAGAATTTGATGGACTTGCCGTGACTGTCATCGGTCATCAAAGAGGGAAGGATACGAAGGAAAACATACGTCGTAACTTTGGCATGCCCCATCCTGAAGGCTATCGAAAAGCTTTGCGTCTGATGAAACAGGCTGAAAAGTTCAACAGGCCGATTATTTGTTTCATTGATACGAAGGGAGCTTTCCCTGGTAAAGCTGCTGAAGAGCGCGGGCAAAGTGAAGCCATTGCGAAAAACCTTTTCGAAATGGCAGGGCTGAAGGTGCCGGTCATCAGTATTGTCATTGGTGAAGGCGGAAGCGGCGGTGCATTGGCGCTTGGCGTCGGAGACCGAATTTTCATGCTTGAAAACTCAACATATTCCGTGATTTCCCCAGAAGGGGCTGCAGCCTTGCTGTGGAAGGATGCCTCTCAGGCTAAGAGGGCTGCGGAAACGATGAAAATCACGGCTCCCGACTTAAACCGCTTAGGAGTCATCGATGAGATCATTCCTGAAGTGAGGGGCGGCGCCCATCGGGATTCGAATTCACAGGCAGAAGCCATCAAGGAAATCCTGAAACGTTCATTCAATGAACTGTTGCCATTGAATAGTGATGATCTTATCAACCAGCGTTATATGAAATTCAAGAAAATCGGTGAATATGAATTTGCAAAACAACAACCTGAGGGCGAACCTAAGGAAGTTGAACAGCATTCATAAACACATTTTGCAAAAGGAAAAACGTGCTGCCTGGGGCAACACGTTTTTTCATCCTTTCATAGGCGCATATGTATTCATTACCGAAACGAGAAAGAATATGGTTTGTGTGTAGAATGTAAAGTTTTACACCATTTTACTTCAATTTCTGATGAGAATCGGTTAGGCTTATAACATCAAGTATGCATAAGTGAAACAGTTACTGCTTATTGAAGCTTGAAAAAGGGTACAATGATATAAGAAGCTTAAAATTGATTAGTGCTGTAGAGAGGTGACATTTATGAAAAGAATAGGTGTATTGACAAGTGGAGGAGATTCTCCAGGCATGAATGCGGCAGTCCGAGCAGTTGTCCGGAAAGCAATTTTTCATGAAATGGAGGTCTTCGGTATTTATCATGGGTATCAGGGTCTGATAAATGGAAATATAAAGAAGCTTGAACTTGGGTCGGTCGGGGATATCATTCATAGAGGCGGCACGATGTTACATACGGCTCGCTGTCCGGAATTTAAGACGGAGGAAGGCCAGCTGAAAGCGATTGAACAATTGAATAAACATGGTATCGAGGGCATTGTCATAATTGGTGGCGATGGTTCTTACCGCGGGGCGAGAGCTTTAACGGAAAGGGGCTTCCCTTGTATCGGGGTTCCTGGCACGATTGATAATGACATACCGGGTACGGACTTTACGATAGGTTTCGATACGGCCCTGAATACAGTCATCGATGCCATCGATAAAATTCGGGATACGGCCACGTCCCATGAAAGGACTTATGTGGTTGAAGTGATGGGAAGAGATGCCGGCGATATTGCGCTTTGGGCTGGACTGGCTGGCGGAGCTGAAACGATTCTTTGTCCTGAATATGAATATGATATAGAAGATCTGATTGGGAAGCTGAACCGCGGACATGACCGTGGGAAAAAGCACAGTATCATCATTGTAGCTGAAGGTGTTGGAAGTGCCGTTGATATTTCCAGGAAAATTGAGGCCAAAGCAGGGTTTGAAACTCGTGTAACGGTCCTGGGCCATGTTCAGCGCGGCGGATCTCCCTCGGCAAATGACCGCGTATTGGCTAGCCGGCTTGGGGCAAGAGCCGTTGAATTGCTTCTTGAAGGAAAAGGAGGCAGGGCAGTCGGAATAGAACAAAATCAACTTGTTGATTATGATATCATCGAAGCTCTTGCTAAACCGCATACCATTGACAAGAAAATGTATGAATTATCCGCTGAGCTATCCATTTAATCATTATTGACCGATTGGAATCGCTTTTTATTAATGGGTATTAAAAAGAAGACTAAAACACTGCGCCCCCTGCCTTCAAAAGGTGGACAGGCGGCGAGTTTCCTTAAAGGAGGATGACACTATGCGTAAAACCAAGATTGTTTGTACGATTGGCCCCGCAAGTGAAAGTATAGAAAAGCTGGTTCAATTAATAGAGGCTGGGATGAATGTAGCACGGCTTAACTTTTCTCATGGAAACCATGAAGAACATGCAGCCAGAATCCGCAATATCAGAGAAGCGAGCGAAAAAACGGGTAAACAGGTTGCCATCCTTTTGGATACAAAAGGACCTGAAATACGGACAAATAATATGGAAAATGATTCCATAGAGCTTGTAGCCGGCAATGAAGTCATCATTTCCATGAATGAAGTCCTGGGAACACCTGAAAAATTCTCCATTACCTATGAAGGGCTTCTGCACGATGTCCACCCAGGATCTAAAATCCTTTTGGATGATGGATTGATCGGGCTTGAAGTGTTGAAGATAGATGAGGTAAGAAAAGAAATCCATACGAAGATCTTGAATAGCGGTACACTTAAGAACAAAAAAGGCGTGAATGTTCCAGGAGTTTCGGTAAACCTGCCTGGTATAACGGAGAAAGACGAACAGGATATCCTTTTTGGGATCGAACAGGGTATCGACTTCATTGCTGCTTCATTTGTACGCAGGGCTTCCGACGTGCTTGAAGTAAGTGAATTATTGCAGCAAAATGGAGCGGAACATATTCAAATCATCCCTAAAATCGAAAATCAAGAGGGCGTGGACCGTCTTGATGAGATCTTGGAAGTTTCAGATGGCTTGATGGTAGCACGTGGAGACTTGGGAGTGGAAATTCCTGCAGAAGAAGTGCCATTGGTCCAAAAACAAATGATCAAAAAATGTAATAATGCCGGGAAACCAGTCATAACGGCTACACAAATGCTCGATTCGATGCAGCGTAATCCAAGGCCGACCCGTGCAGAAGCAAGTGACGTGGCCAATGCCATATTTGATGGAACGGATGCAATCATGCTTTCTGGCGAAACGGCTGCTGGAACCTATCCTGTCGAAGCGGTGCAAACGATGCATAACATTGCTTCACGTGCTGAAACTGCCCTTGATTATCGGGATATATTATCAGTCAGAAGCAAAGTGAACCGCCATAATGTCACTGATGCTATTGGTCAATCCGTTGCCCACACCGCGCTTAATCTTAATGCTGGGGCAATCATCACCCCTACAGAAAGCGGTCATACGGCAAGGATGATTTCTAAATACCGCCCTAAAGCACCGATCATTGCTGTTACATCCAATGATCATGTTTCAAGAAGGCTTGCATTGGCATGGGGAGTCTATCCGCAGATTGGTCCAAAAGCGACGACTACCGATGAAATGCTTCAAACCGCAATAGATGAAAGCTTGCATTCTGGCTTAGTTTCCCATGGGGATTTAGTCGTCATTACAGCCGGTGTGCCTGTAGGTGAAACAGGTACGACTAACTTGATGAAAATTCATGTTTTAGGAGAGGTTCTTTTGAAGGCTCAAGGAATCGGCAGGAAATCGGCGAAAGGTGAAGTGGTAATAGCTAAGAATGCCAAGGAAGCTTTGGATAAAGTGAAGGAAGGCTCTGTATTGGTTACGATCGGTTCGGACCGCGAAATGATGCCGGCGATTGAAAAGTGTGCGGCGTTGATTACGGAAGAAGGCGGTTTGACAAGCCATGCAGCTGTTGTAGGAGTTACATTGGGTATACCGGTCATCGTTGGGGCGGAGGACGCGACCAAGGTTTTCACGGATGGTCAAAGAATAACGGTCGATGCAGGGCGTGGAGTCATTTATGATGGACATGCAAACGTTTTGTAAAACGAAATTTTGGCTGATTCCGTGCCAATGAGGTAAGATGGATGTACCGCACCAGAAATGGGCTGTGCAGGAGGAATGTAGATGAAATATTTTTTAATGTTTATCATTGCGATGCCGGTCGTTGAAATTATTGTCCTTTTGCTGTCAGGCAATCTGATTGGTTTTTGGCCAACGCTGTTCCTGATTATAGCCACAGGTTTGATCGGAGCCTATTTGGCTAAACGGCAAGGGATGGAAACTTGGAAAAAGGCACAGGAACAGATTCATTACGGAATGATGCCAGGAAATGAAATCATTGATGGAATCTGTATCTTTATCGGAGCTGCACTGTTGCTGTCCCCTGGGCTCATCTCGGATATCATGGGATTGATCCTTGTGTTTCCGCCAACCCGGAATCTCCTCAAACCGATTGTTATCCGGTTTATCATGAACAGGATGAATAAAGGGAAAGTTACCATCATTCGGCATAAATAATATAAGGCTGTCTAAAGGCTCAAGCTTTTAGGCGGCCTTTTTGGTCTGGAAAAAAGGTCCGCAAAAGCATCCAATTTATTTGGGGGGTGCTTTTTTGCTTTACATTGAAATGGGAGTTTCAATGTAAAGCGGATTTTGCCTGTTACACCATTGAATGATGATTTCCACGAGAATGAAATGTGTATAATAACAGGATTTTTAAATTATTAACCATTGGAAACATTGGTAAATCAGGCTTTTCCATGCTTAAAAATCTTTTTTTAGATTTTTTAGAAAAAACTGGTGACAAATTTATACAACGTGTTATATAATACAAACAGGAAATAAAACATCTGTATTATAACATAGGAGAGTTGGAAAGGATGTGGAGAGGCAACATGATTACGGAAGCAAAAGGCTTACAAATTACAGGCACCATTAAGCCAGGATATGAACAAATACTTACAACGGAAGCTCTTCAATTCATCGAAAGAATTGAACGGCATTTCAGTGGGAGAAGGGCAGAACTTCTAGAACGGCGGAAAAGCGTTCAGGAAGAACTGAATCAAGGCAAGCTTCCTGATTTCCTTGAAGAAACGAAGCATATTCGTGAAAGTGATTGGACGATTGCGCCCCTCCCGAATGATTTGCAGGACCGCAGGGTTGAAATCACTGGACCTGTTGATCGCAAAATGATCATAAATGCCCTGAACTCAGGTGCCAATGTATTCATGGCGGACTTTGAAGATGCCAATTCACCCACTTGGGAGAATTGCATTGATGGCCAATTGAATCTGCGCGATGCAATCCGCGGAACCATTTCATTTAAAAATCCAAATGGCAAAGTGTATGAATTAAATGAAAGAACAGCTGTCCTAAAGGTAAGGCCACGAGGGTGGCATTTGGAGGAAAAACATGTCCTATTGGATGGACAGCCTATATCGGCCAGCATTTTTGACTTTGGACTGTACTTTTACCACAACGCAAAAGCATTGGTCGAAAAACAAAGCGGTCCATACTTTTACTTACCAAAAATGGAAAGCCATCTCGAAGCAAGATTATGGAATGAAATATTCGTATATGCACAGAACGATTTGAGAATTCCGCAAGGAACCATCAAGGCAACGGTCTTGATAGAAACGATTCTAGCTGCATTCGAAATGGACGAAATTCTGTACGAGCTGAAAGAGCATTCCGCAGGCCTGAACTGCGGCCGCTGGGATTATATCTTTAGTTTCCTGAAAAAATTCCGTCACTCGGATGATGTTATCTTCCCAGATCGGCAGCAGGTCACGATGACTGTCCCGAACATGAGGGCGTATTCCTTACTGGCAATCAAAACATGTCACACTCGTAATGCTCCTGCAATTGGCGGGATGGCCGCGCAAATTCCTGTTAAAAATGACCCGGTTAAGAACGATGAGGCTTTTGCGAAAGTAAAGGCAGATAAAGAACGCGAAGCAAGAGACGGTCATGATGGAACATGGGTCGCCCACCCAGGTATGGTTAGCACGGCAAAAGAGGTTTTTGACCTCCTCGTCCCAAAACCGAATCAAATTTTCCGGAAACGGGAAGATGTCCATGTAACAGCTCAAGAGTTGCTGGCTGTACCGGAAGGAACGATCACAGAGGCAGGATTAAGGACGAATATTAATGTCGGCATCCAATATATCGCCTCATGGTTAAGCGGCAGAGGTGCGGCACCTATCAATAACTTAATGGAAGATGCTGCAACCGCTGAAATTTCAAGGGCTCAAGTCTGGCAATGGATCCGTCATCCAAAAGGCATTCTCGAAGATGGCAGGGAAATAACCGAGGAATTATTCCATCAAATCAAAGAAGAAGAATTGGCGGTCATTAAATCGGAAGTAGGGGAAGAAACTTTCAAATCAGGAAAGTTTGAAGAGTCTACTAAACTATTTGAACAATTGATTGAAGCGGATGACTTTGCAGATTTCTTAACTAACGCGGCATACGAAAAATTATCTTAATATTCAAAATATATAATATGAATTAGGAGGAAAAAATGATGATGAATGAGAGAGCGCAAAAATTACAACAAAGCTGGGAAAATGACTCACGGTGGACTGGTATTAAACGTCCTTATACGGCCGAAGAAGTAATTAAACTAAGAGGTTCCATCGATATTGAACAAACATTGGCACGCCGTGGTTCCGAAAAGTTATGGAATCTATTAAATACAGAGGATTTCATCAATGCATTAGGAGCATTGACTGGTAACCAAGCAATGCAGCAGGTGAAAGCTGGTTTAAAAGCAATCTACTTAAGCGGCTGGCAAGTGGCGGCAGATGCTAACATCGCAGGGCAAATGTACCCTGACCAAAGTTTATATCCAGCCAACTCCGTGCCGCAAGTTGTTAAACGCATTAATCAGACACTTCAGCGTGCAGACCAAATCAGCTTTGCTGAAGGTAAAGATGATATCGATTGGTTCGCTCCAATCGTGGCGGATGCTGAAGCAGGTTTTGGCGGTTCCCTTAACGTCTTCGAATTAATGAAAGGCATGATCGAAGCTGGAGCGGCAGGCGTTCATTTTGAAGACCAGCTTTCTTCCGAGAAAAAGTGCGGTCACCTAGGCGGTAAAGTCCTTCTTCCAACCCAAACGGCAGTACGTAATTTAGTTTCCGCCCGATTGGCAGCCGATGTAATGGGTACACCGACCATCCTGATTGCCCGTACGGATGCTGATGCTGCAGATTTGATCACCGATAATATTGATCCGGTCGATGCACCATTCATCACTGGTGAAAGGACTCCAGAAGGATTCTACCGCACGAATGCAGGTCTTGACCAAGCCATTGCAAGAGGCCTTGCTTATGCGCCATATGCCGACCTTATCTGGTGTGAGACTTCTGAACCTAATCTAGCGGATGCTCGCCGCTTTGCCGAGGCTATCCATGCAGAGTTCCCGGGCAAATTGCTTGCTTACAATTGTTCCCCATCATTTAACTGGAAAGCGAAATTAAGTGATGAGGAGATTGCCAATTATCAAGTGGAATTGGGTAAATTGGGTTATAAATTCCAATTCGTTACACTTGCAGGCTTCCACTCATTGAATCATAGCATGTTCAACCTTGCTCTTGGTTATAAAGATCGCGGCATGGCTGCATACTCAGAACTTCAACAAGCGGAGTTCGCCAGTGAGCCGGACGGCTATACAGCAACACGTCATCAGCGTGAAGTGGGAACTGGTTACTTTGATGAAGTGGCACAAGTCGTTTCCGGTGGAACATCATCCACAACAGCACTTGCAGGTTCTACTGAAACAGAACAATTCGAGACGTCAAAATAATTTTAGCGTAAAACCAAAGATCCGCCTTGTACCCGAGGCGGATTTTTAAATGGAAAGGAGTGAATGCTAATAGATGTCTGGATTATCTTAAGTGGTTTTTTTTGTATCCCCGATGATGAAAGTCCATATGGCCTTGAAGACATTGGCACGCTGAAGTGTATTGAATATGACAAGTACGACAGGTCCTGCAATCAGACCTAGGAAACCGATCAATTTGAAGCCGATGAACAAGGCGATGAGAGTGGCAAGCGGATCCAAACCAATACTGGAAGAAAGTACTTTTGGCTCAATTAGCTGACGCTGGACAACGACGATTATGTATAGGACGGACAAACCGATTGCGAGACTTGTATTCCCGGCGATGAATTCAAAGATGATCCAAGGAATGAAAATCGTACCTGTCCCTAAATAGGGAATGATATCGACCAGTCCGCATATCAGGGCAATGGTAATTGAATAATTCACCCCCAAAATGAGGAATCCGATTAAAATCGTGACAGTCGTCAATGAAACAAGAGTGAATTGTGCCCGGATAAACCCGAATAAAGCCCGTTTTAGGTCCCAGAATAAACGCTTTGCACCCGCAAATATCTTATCAGGCAACACTTTTCCGGTCATGCGGCCAAAGGTATCCCAATCCTTGCTGATGAAGAACGTGCCAAGCAGGGTAAAAAGGAGTGCCGTTGCTGTAGTTGGAAACCACCCGATGATTGTGGGGATGTTCTTCAAGAAAGCTTGAATGAAGCCGCTTACTCCCGTAGTGATGGATTCACCGATATTTTGGATATTCTTGAGGATCGTGTCTTGCTGTTCGGTATCCAAATTATTGAACATGGCAGCTATTTGATTATATAAAGGGATGACGGTGGTAGCGATGTATGTTTCTATATAATCCACGATGGTTTCAATGTGTTTCGGGATGACTCCGGCAAGGTAATTGGTCCCTGAAATGATTTCGGTAACCAGTAAGGTGATAAGACCCGCAAATAAAAGGAAAATGAGCAAAAGGGAAACGAATACAGCCAACCCCCGTGGCAGCCGCCCTTTCCTTTCGAAAAAAATGACCAGGGGATTCATCAAGAAAGCGATTATCATGGCAATGATGAATGGATATGTATATTTAGATAAATAAAACAAGGCAATTCCACCTAAAATTATCCCTCCGACGACCAGTAAAGAGCGAATGAAACGATACATATATACCGGATTCAAGTCATATCCTCCTTCAACCATTAAGTTTGTATTATAATTGTAACGATGATGGAAAAGAAAGGAAAGATTCTTTCATCTTTCGGCTTGGATTTTTTCCGCAGATGCATCGTTCCCTTAAATCATTTTTCTCCCAGGAACAAGGGAGTTTGTTATGTTAAAATAACAAAAAAACAGAAGGAAGAAGGTGAAGGGATAATGATCAACGGTCCTGTCGTATTTTTAATTCTGCTTGCTGCAATCGGTTGGTTCGGGAAAAATACCTCACTGATCATGGCTGCGGGTTTTCTTTTAAGCATGAAACTGGTTGGCCTTGACGCTAAAGTGTTTCCATACCTGGAAGCGAAAGGAATCAACTTGGGCGTCACGATCATCACGATCTCCGTACTCATTCCCATAGCAAACGGGGCGATAGGTTTCAAGGAACTCGGAGACGCGATAAAATCTCCTTATGCCTGGATTGCACTAGCATCTGGAATAGCTGTTGCGCTCATAGCAAAAAATGGGATTACACTCCTGTCGCACGATCCGCACATTACCACTGCACTTGTATTTGGGACGATTCTTGCGGTCGCCTTATTCAAAGGAGTGGCTGTCGGCCCGTTAATCGGGGCGGGAATTGCTTATTTATGCATGCAGATCTTCAATTTTTTTAAATGAAGCGAGTGGCTAAGGGGAGAAAAGTCCGTCAATGCCGGGATTGTAAATTTTCTATTTAATGTTTCGTTTATTCTGCTTTGGGTCATTTTTTTAAAAAAAAACGTTTTGAATCGCATTAAAAAAGCAAGAGAATATGTAGCTAATTTTTCTAATAAAATAATAATTTTTTCACATTTTAAGTGCTTTTCATTCCCAAAAAAGTGTTTATTGTTTATAATAATCATGTAACTGCTCTGATTTATTAAAAATGGGATTCAGAATATCATTGATATTTTTGAGGAATCTTAAAAAAAAGATGTAGTTATTGAGCAAGCGCTCACTAGGAATAGCTACAAGCATTATTTTTAGAATTTCGTATTAAAGATTATCGTACATTTTACTATTGTTGGGGTCATATTCTGTGAACGCTTCCAATACAAGATGTATGTCTTCTGCTAAAAAATAGATGGTTGTTTACAAAGCTAATTTCTTGGAAGCGCTATATTTATACGCTAATAGCAAGGGCATAGGGGAATATCTAGGAAAAGGAGAGATTTAGTATGACAGCAACAAAAGGTCTTGAAGGTGTGGTAGCAACAACTTCATCAGTAAGCTCCATTATCGATGACACATTAACGTATGTAGGTTATGACATCGATGATTTGGCTTCGAACGCAACATTCGAGGAAGTAATCTATCTTTTATGGCACGGAGCTCTTCCGAACAAAAGCCAACTAGAAGAATTAACTAAACAACTTGCTGAAAATGCTGAAATTCCAGCTGAAGTGGTTAATCACTTCAAAACATACCCAATTGATAAAGTACATCCAATGGGAGCTCTTCGCACTGCAGTATCTCTTCTTGGTCTCTATGATGAAGAAGCAGATGTAATGAGTGAAGACGCTAACTATCGTAAAGCAATCCGCATCCAAGCAAAAATCCCTACATTGGTAACAACTTTCGCTCGCATCCGTCAAGGGAAAGAAGCTGTTGCTCCACGTACAGATTTAAGCTTTGCTGCTAACTTCTTATATATGTTAAGCGGTAACGAACCAACGGCAATCGAAGAAGAAGCATTCAACAAAGCATTGGTTCTTCATGCTGACCATGAATTAAACGCTTCTACATTCACTGCACGCGTTTGTGTGGCTACATTATCTGATATCTATTCTGGCGTAACTTCTGCCATTGGTGCTTTAAAAGGCCCACTTCACGGCGGAGCCAACGAACAAGTCATGAAAATGCTTACAGAAATTGGTTCAGTTGAAAACGTTGAGCCATATATCAACGAAAAATTAGCCAATAAAGAAAAAATCATGGGCTTTGGTCACCGTGTATACCGTAAAGGTGATCCTCGTGCTAAACACCTTAAAGAAATGTCACAAAAACTGACTGAACTTACTGGACAACCTCAATATTATGATATGTCCATCAAAATTCATGAAATCGTAACCGGTCAAAAAAATCTTCCGCCGAACGTGGATTTCTATTCTGCTTCCGTATACCACAGTTTAGGTATCGAGCATGACCTATTTACACCAATCTTTGCTGTAAGCCGTGCTTCAGGCTGGATCGCTCATATCCTTGAGCAATATTCAAACAACCGCCTTATCCGTCCGCGTGCAGAGTATGTTGGACCAGGTATGCAAAAATATGTACCGATTGAAAAACGCTAATTAAAAGTTTTTTCGAAAAATCATTTTTTATTTCATCGAATTTGTAGTAAATTAATAGATGTGAGTAAAAAAGGTTAGTGGTTCTGCCTCATTAAAATGGCAGGCCATCTAACCTTTGAATTTGAATCGGAGGTAAGAGACATGACACAAAGCCAAAAAATCACAGTTACTAACGGTGTTCTTAACGTACCAAACAACCCAATCGTTCCTTATATTGAGGGAGACGGAATCGGTCCTGATATCTGGGCTGCAGCATCCCGCGTTTTAGACGCAGCAGTTGAAAAAGCTTACAATGGCGAAAAGAAAATCGAATGGAAAGAAGTTTTAGCTGGACAAAAAGCATTTGACCAAACGGGCGAATGGCTTCCACAAGAAACTCTTGATGTCATTAACGAATATCTAATCGCTATTAAAGGACCTCTTACAACTCCAATCGGTGGCGGTATCCGCTCATTGAACGTTGCATTGCGTCAAGTATTAGACTTATTCGTATGTCTTCGTCCAGTACGTTACTTTGAAGGTGTACCTTCTCCAGTTAAACGTCCAGAAGACACTGACATGGTCATCTTCCGTGAAAACACTGAAGACATCTATGCTGGTATCGAATATGCAAAAGGTTCTGACGAAGCCAAGAAATTAATCGAATTCCTACAAAATGAATTCGGTGTTCAAAAAATTCGTTTCCCTGAAACTTCAGGTATCGGAATTAAACCGATTTCCGAAGAAGGAACAAAACGTCTTGTTCGCTCTGCACTTAACTATGCGATCAAAGAAGGCCGTAAGTCATTAACACTTGTTCATAAAGGTAACATCATGAAATTCACTGAAGGTGCATTCAAAACTTGGGGTTATGAAGTTGCAGAACAAGAATTCGCCGATAAAGTGTTCACATGGAACCAATATGACAAAATTAAAGATGCTGAAGGCACTGAAGCTGCTAACAAAGCACAATCTGCTGCTGAAGCTGAAGGCAAAATCATCGTTAAAGATTCCATTGCTGATATCTTCTTACAACAAATCCTGACTCGTCCTAAAGAGTTTGATGTTGTTGCAACAATGAACTTGAACGGAGATTACATTTCTGATGCATTAGCTGCACAAGTTGGCGGAATCGGTATCGCTCCAGGAGCAAACATCAACTACGAAACTGGACATGCCATCTTCGAAGCAACTCACGGAACGGCTCCTAAATATGCTGGTCTTGATAAAGTTAACCCATCTTCAGTTCTTCTTTCAGGCGTTCTTTTACTTGAGCACCTTGGTTGGAACGAAGCTGCAAACAGCATCACTAAATCAGTGGAACAAACAATCGCTTCTAAAGTTGTTACATACGACTTTGCCCGCCTAATGGAAGGTGCAACGGAAGTTAAATGTTCTGAGTTCGCAGACGAGCTTATCAAAAACCTTAAGTAATTCATTATATGCTTTCTGGAAAAGTGCCTGAACGGGCTCCTTTTCCAGGAGGCTTATATATATTTTCAAGCGGATGTTAGAAGTATTCCAAAAGTATTTATATATTTTAAGGAGGAAATAACATGTCTAAACGTAAAAAAATCACAGTGGTAGGTGCTGGATTCACTGGTGCTACAGCAGCATTCCTTGCAGCTCAAAAAGAGCTTGGTGATATCGTTTTAGTTGATATTCCGCAAGCGGAAAACCCTACAAAAGGTAAAGCTCTTGATATGGCGGAAGCAGGACCTGTTCTAGGTTTCGATGCTAACATCATCGGTACATCCGACTATGCAGAAACAGCTGACTCCGACGTAGTGATCATCACTGCCGGAATTGCCCGTAAGCCCGGCATGAGCCGTGACGACTTAGTTCAAACTAACCAAAAAGTTATGAAATCAGTAACTAAAGAAGTAGTTAAACATTCCCCTAATACAACCATCATCGTTTTAACTAACCCTGTAGATGCAATGACTTACACTGTATACAAAGAATCTGGTTTCTCTAAAGAACGCGTTATCGGACAATCAGGCGTTCTTGATACAGCTCGTTTCCGCACATTCGTAGCTCAAGAATTAAACTTATCCGTTAAAGATGTAACTGGTTTCGTACTTGGCGGACACGGAGACGATATGGTTCCTCTAGTGCGTTACTCTTATGCAGGCGGAATTCCTTTGGAAAAATTGATCCCTCAAGATCGTTTAGAAGCAATAGTGGCTCGTACCCGCACTGGCGGCGGGGAAATCGTAAACCTTCTTGGAAACGGAAGCGCCTATTATGCACCGGCTGCATCCCTAGTGGAAATGGCTGAAGCGATCCTTAAAGATCAACGTCGCGTTCTTCCATCAATCGCTTATCTTGAAGGTGAATACGGATTTGAAGGGATCTACCTTGGAGTGCCGACTGTACTTGGTGCAAACGGTATTGAACAAATCATCGAACTTGATTTGACTGAAGGCGAAAAAGCGGCACTTTCAAAATCAGTTGAATCAGTTAAAGCAGTAATGCAAGTCCTTCAATAAGAGATCATGATCAGACTGCCCGGATAATGGAAGAAAAGGCCAAGGCCTTTTTCCAACTCCGGGCAGTTTTTTAATCCGCTTCAAAAGAAGCCTTGAACTTATAATCTCCTTGCTGAAGATAGGGATAACTTTATTTCCGTTTTTTTTATGTGTAAATTTCATATAATATTCTTTATAATGGAATTGGATGAGTAGACCAAGAAATTGGTCTTTTGGGTAATACATAATTCAGGAGGATCTAATGTCAAAGAAAATTCTCGTAGTGGATGATGAGCAATCAATAGTTACCTTACTTCAGTACAATTTAGAACAGTCAGGCTATACGGTGATCACAGCTTTGGATGGAGAACAAGGGCTGGAGGCTGCAGTGGATATGCGCCCCGATTTAGTGGTATTGGATTTGATGCTGCCTAAAATGGACGGGCTTGAAGTATGTAAGCAGCTTCGCCAGCAAAAAATCAATATACCGATCTTGATGCTGACAGCTAAGGACGATGAATTTGACAAGGTGCTGGGACTGGAACTAGGGGCGGATGATTACTTGACCAAGCCATTTAGTCCCAGGGAGGTAGTGGCCCGGATTAAAGCCATTTTAAGAAGATCCCAGTTGCAATCGAACGGAAGTGAGTCAAGTCAGGATCAGGAAGATGGTCTCTTGAAATTAGGGGAATTGAAAGTGTTCCCGGAACGATACGAAGCATTCTTTGATGAACAGCAATTAGAATTGACTCCAAAGGAATTTGAATTACTTTTATATTTGGCGAAGAATAAAGGAAGAGTGCTGACAAGGGATCAACTGCTCAGTGCGGTATGGAATTATGATTTCGCGGGAGACTCAAGGATCGTCGATGTCCATATTAGCCATCTTCGTGAAAAAATAGAGAAGGATACAAAAAAACCTCTTTATATTAAAACGATAAGGGGCTTGGGGTATAAGCTTGAGGAGCCTAAAAAAGAATGACGACCTATCGTAAAAAGCTCTTATATACCCTCATCACATTGGTGATGGTCGTCCTGATGGCCGTGGGCTTTTTATTAGGACACTTGTTCAAAAGTTATTATATTAAAACGTTCAATGAGCGTATACAGAACGAAACATTTTTCATTTCTACATATATTCAGGAGCATGGCGGGATCGAGTCCTTTTTGGAAAAAGGGAAGACGGCAAAACTGACACCGCTTTTAGATTCGAATTTAACCATTCTCTCCACGAGAGGGGAAATATTATACGATTCGACATCATCCAATGAAATACTTAAAAGCCATGCCAATGTCCTTCGCAAGATAACTTTGGAAAAAGGGCTTAAGCATGGGGAAGGGTATGAAGTGGTCGAAGGGGAATCGGACCTCCATTATTATTGGAAGACGGTTGAAAAGGACGGCGAGATTGAAGGATTTGTCGTCCATAGCAATGAAATAGAGGCCATCCATCAAGTGAATAAACAAATGTGGCAAATATTGATCATTTGTTTAGGGGTTGCCTTGATCATCATTCTCATGCTTGCGAGTAAAATCACCTCATATTATACCCGTCCGATCGAAGAGGCGACGACAGCAGCCATTGAACTGGCAAAAGGGAATTACGGAACCAGGACATTCGGGCGGCATTCCGATGAAACGGGAATGCTGACAACTTCCTTGAACATATTGGCGAGGAATCTTCAGGAAACAGAGGTAGCGAGGGAAATGAATCAGGATCGTTTGGAAGCACTTGTTGAAAATATCGGCAGCGGGGTCTTGCTGATAGACAGTAAAGGGTATACGACCTTAATCAACCGGGAATTCAAGAAAAGCTTCCATGTGAACGCCGCTACGTTTTTGTTTCAGGAATATTACTCGGTCATTAAAGATCAGGAAGTGATAGCCATCATCGAAGAGATCTTTCGAACGGAAAAAACGATAAAACGACAGGTGAAGATACCGCTTGCCATAGAACGTAAGCATTTTGAGATTTACGGGGCTCCCATTATCGGGAATCATGATGAATGGAAGGGGATCCTCCTCATTTTCCATGATATCACCGAATTGAAAAGGCTCGAGCAGATGCGGAAGGATTTCGTGGCTAATGTGTCCCATGAATTGAGGACCCCGATCACTTCCATTAAAGGCTTTTCTGAAACATTGTTAGATGGCGCTCTAAAAGACGAAAAGACCTTAAAGCACTTTTTATCGATTATCTTGAAAGAAAGTGACCGGCTGCAAGAACTCATTCAGGAGCTTCTGAATTTATCCAAGATGGAGCAACAGGAATTCGTTCTACACGCAGGGGTCGTGGATATTACGAAAGTACTTGGCGAAATACAAGAGATGCTTATAGGCAAGCTGAAGGAAAAAGAAGTATCCCTTGAAATTAAAACATCACCGGAACCCGTATTCATTGAGGGGGAATCTGACAGGATCAAACAGGTTTTCATCAATTTGATTACGAACGCATTGACCTATACACCAAATGGCGGCAGGGTCACCGTTGATATCATAGAAAATGAACAGACCGTCGATATTGCAGTTCAAGACAACGGGATCGGCATCGAAGAAAAAGAACTGCCAAGGATCTTTGAACGGTTTTACCGGATTGATAAGGCGAGGAGCCGCGATTCAGGAGGAACTGGCATTGGATTGGCAATCGTCAAGCACATAATTGAAGTCCATAAAGGTAAAATCAACGTGGAAAGCACACCTGGAACCGGGACGACCTTTACAGTCACTTTAAATAAAAGCTTAAAAGGGAAAATGTAGCGGGTTTCGTATTTACATGTCCTTTACAATTCCTTAAAACGGACTTCATAATGCAGGGGTACAATGGTTGTACAACCCCTCATCCAAGGAGTTAAACATTGACAGAGACATAGTCTCTGTTTGATTTTGTAGAAGTTCAATCTAAACATTAAAGCATAGATGATTGGAACAGGTGAGCGAAACTCCCCGTAGGAATAGCCCTTCCCAAGGAGACCCCACAAGCACAAAGGGCGGACCGCCCGCGGAAAGCGAGTACCCTGCGTTCCGTTCCGATCAACATTCAATATTGTACAAAACCCTTAAAAAACTGTAGGCAGAGACATAGTCTCTGTCTTTTAATTTTGGCCATATTCCCCGGGAACCATTCCTCTATCCTATTTTCCTAGGAAAATATTTGATTTTCATGAAACTTTAGGCCCTTTCTTGCGTAAATAAGATATAACTGCAAAAGAAGGGGTGATACATATCGTTAGCTTAAAAAGGATATATACGATAACAGGACTTGTCTTTCTTATTTTAATTTTAGGTGTAGTTGCGATATCGACCTGGTACACGGTTGATGAATCCGATCAAGCTGTCATAATGACGTTTGGTAAAGTGGAACAAACGATAACGGAACCAGGACTTCACTTTAAACTGCCTTGGCCGATTCAATCGGTCGAGAAATTATCCAAAGAAACATTCAGTCTTAAATTTGGATATAAGGAAGAGGATGGAGAGGTGACGGATTACCCGAGTGAGACCAAAATGATCACGGGTGATGAAAATATTGTGCTGGCCGACCTAGTGGTTCAGTGGAAGATTACCGACCCTCCAAAATATCTATACAATGCAGATGATCCAGAAAAAATATTATACGATACGACTTCAGCTGCATTACGTAGCATTATCGGCAGTACGAAAATCGATGATGCCCTTACATCCGGTAAAGCGCAAATCGAAGCGGATGTACGCGATTTATTGTCGCAGCTAATGGAGAAATATGATGTCGGGATTTCCATATCTGCGGTTAAACTCCAGGACGTGGAGCTGCCGAATGAAGAAGTGCGGAAAGCATTTACAAATGTAACGGATGCCCGGGAAACGGCGAATACGAAAATCAACGAAGCGGATAAATATGAAAATAAGCGGATGAATGAAGCGGAAGGGGAAAAAGATGCCCTCATTTCACAGGCTAATGGGGATAAAGCTGCCCGTACGGAAGCTGCCCGCGGAGATGTAGCGGTCTTTGAAAAATTACTAAGTGAGTATAAAGGCAATAAGGGGATTACGAAGGACCGTCTTATTATTGAGACCCTTGAGGAAGTGCTGCCGAATGCAGAGATTTATATCATGAATGATGATGGAAACACAATGAAGTACTTGCCGCTTCGCTCACTTGAAAAGGAGGAAACGAAAAAAACTCCTGCCCCTGATGAAGCCGCTATACCTGAAGAAGAAACGAAAAAAGGGAATGCACCGGAAGAAAAAGCGACAGGGGAAGGGGGCACTAAACAATGAGCGGAAAAATAATAGATTTCTCTGAGTTGAAAAAAGGGGATTTTCATTGGAGGGGCTATGTGAGAATCGGCATTTTCCTGATTATTTTCATCGCGCTGCTGCTAATCATCTTCACCAATGTCTATATCGTCAAAGAGGGCGAATACAAAGTCGTCCGTCAATTCGGTGGGGTGGTAAGGATCGATAAGACCCCGGGATTGAAGGCGAAGGTGCCTTTCATTCAGAGTATCATGACCTTGCCGAAGTACCAGATGACTTCTGATGTTTCCGAAGCGGAAATCAATACGAAAGATAAAAAGCGGATGCTGATCGATAACTATGCAGTTTGGAGAATAGAAGATCCGAAGAAATTGATTACAAATGCAAGGACACTTGAGAATGCCGAAACGAAAATGGAAGAGTTCATCTATTCGGCAGTTCGTTCAGAGCTGGGCCAGCTGAATTATGATGAGATCATCAATGATGAAAAGTCATCCAGGGGAAGTTTAAACGACCGCATAACCGAAAAAGTCAACGATCTGCTGCAAAAGGACAGTTATGGAATCAGCTTGACGGATGTCCGGATAAAGCGTACTGACCTGCCCGCCGAAAACGAAGCATCCGTCTTCAAGAGGATGATTTCCGAGCGGGAATCGAAAGCGCAGGAATACCTATCCAAAGGTGATGCGAAGAAAAACCGTATCATTGCGGATACTGATCGGAAAGTGAAAGAACTGCTCTCTACTGCAGAGGCTGATGCAGAAGTGATCAGGGCAGAAGGAGAAGGGGAAGCAGCGAAAATCTATAATAAATCTTTTTCCAAAGACCCCGAATTCTATAAACTATACCGGACTCTTGAATCCTACAAGAAAACGATTGGAGATCAAACGGTCATCGTTCTGCCTTCTGATTCCCCTTATGCCAGCTTGTTAATGGGAAATACTAAATAACCTTGAAGCCGTCATTTTTCTTTCCGCTTCTACTCATGGTAGAATAGAGAAAGAAAATGAACGGCTTTTTGCGTTTTTTAATAGAAGCTATAACTACATAAACCTGTATGACTGGAGGAAGACGGATTTGGATAAAAAGTTAGTACTCATAGATGGAAACAGCATTGCATACCGTGCGTTTTTTGCGCTTCCGCTCTTGAATAATGATAAGGGGGTCCATACGAATTCCGTGTACGGATTCACAATGATGCTCAACCGCATTCTTGAAGAAGAAAAGCCAACACACATACTTGTGGCATTCGATGCGGGTAAAACGACTTTCAGACATGCATCATTTAAAGAATATAAGGGTGGGCGCCAAAAAACGCCGCCAGAATTATCCGAGCAATTCCCCTTCATTCGGGAGCTGCTTGATTGTTTTCGAATAAAAAGGTATGAACTGGAGAACTACGAAGCCGATGATATTATCGGTACGCTGTCTTTACAAGCGGAAAAAGATGGTTTTGAAGTGAAGGTCATTTCCGGTGATAAGGATTTAACGCAATTATCCTCCCCTAGTACGACGGTTTCCATCACGAAAAAGGGGATAACTGAAATTGAGGAATACACTCCAAAGCATATACATGAAAAATACGGTCTATCCCCTTTGCAAATCATTGATTTAAAAGGGCTGATGGGAGATGCCTCCGACAATATCCCCGGTATTCCGGGTGTTGGTGAAAAGACTGCACTTAAATTATTGCATCAATTTGAAACGGTTGAAAACCTGCTGCAGTCGATTGATGAGGTAAGCGGACAAAAATTGAAAGAGAAAATTGAAGAACATAAAGACCTGGCATTATTAAGCAAAGAGCTGGCTACGATAACGAGGGAAGCGCCGCTTGAAGTTTCAGTTAACGAGACCGAGTACACTGGAATGGATCAGGATCGAGTCATTTCATTCTATAAGGAGCTTGGCTTTTCGACTTTGCTCGATAAATTGGATGTAACGGAAAGCGCACCGCTTGAACAGGAGAAGATAGAGGTGCACACTGCTGAAATGACAGAGGAAATGTTTGCAGATGAAAGTGCCTTGTATGTTGAAATTTTAGAAGATAATTATCATCGTGCCGATATAATAGGGATCGCCATCAGTAATGAACAAGGTCATTTTTACTTCAATGGAGATGATGCTCTGGGTTCCGATGCATTTAAATCCTGGGCTGAGGATGAAACAAAAAAGAAAACGGTTTTCGATGCGAAGCGTACGGTCGTGGCGCTGCGTCATCGAGGAGTCGAAATAAAAGGCATCGATTTTGATGTGTTTTTGGCATCCTATATCCTGGATCCGGCAGAGTCAGTGGACGAAGTCGCAGAAATCACGAAAACTCAAGGTACTATCCGGCTTGAAACAGATGATGTTTTTTATGGAAAAGGTGCAAAACGCAAAATACCCGAGGAAGCGGAATTGAGGGAGCATATCGCCAGAAAATCGAAGGCGATCTTTTCTCTGAAAGAACCGATGATTGATAAGCTGCAAGAGTTCGAGCAGTTCCACCTATTTACGGAACTGGAGCTGCCACTGTCGATCATCTTGGCAAATATGGAATGGCAGGGAATCAAGGTGGATATAGGCCGACTGAAAAACATGGGACAGGAATTAGCCATTCGCTTAAGAAATATCGAAGCACGAATTTTTGAATTGGCTGGAGAGGCGTTCAATATCAATTCACCTAAACAGCTAGGGGCCATCCTGTTTGAAAAGTTGGAGCTTCCGGTCATGAAGAAAACCAAAACAGGTTATTCGACTTCAGCCGATGTGCTGGAGAAACTGGAGAGCAAGCATGATATCGTTAAGGAGATCCTGCTGTATCGCCAGCTTGGTAAGTTGCAATCCACTTATATTGAAGGGTTGCTTAAAGTGGTCAATGGCAAAACGGACAAGGTGCACACCCGTTTCAACCAAGCGTTGACCCAGACCGGCCGGTTAAGTTCTACAGATCCCAATCTCCAGAATATCCCGATCAGACTGGAAGAAGGAAGGAAAATCAGGCAGGCCTTCATTCCTTCCGAAAAGGATTGGATCATTTTTGCTGCCGACTATTCCCAGATCGAGTTACGCGTCCTGGCGCATATTGCCAATGACAGCGGATTGGTGGAAGCATTCCAGGCCGGGATGGACATCCATACAAAGACAGCCATGGATGTATTCCATGTATCTGCAGATCAAGTCACTTCGAACATGAGGCGCCATGCCAAAGCGGTCAACTTCGGAATCGTTTATGGTATAAGTGATTACGGACTATCGCAAAGTCTTGGAATCACGAGAAAAGAAGCTGGAGAGTTCATCGAGAAGTATTTAAGAAGCTTTCCAGGTGTTCAGGAATATATGGAAGAAAGCATACATGAGGCACGTCAAAAAGGATATAGCACGACTTTGATGCAAAGAAGGCGATATATACCTGAGATAACAAGCAGGAATTTCAACATCAGGAGTTTTGCCGAACGGACAGCGATGAACACGCCGATTCAAGGCAGTGCCGCTGATATCATCAAGCTTGCCATGATAAACATGAATAAACGCCTGAAAAGGGAAGGGCTCAAAACGAGAATGCTTCTACAGGTGCATGATGAATTGATTTTTGAAACTCCTCCTGAGGAACTCGAAATCCTTAAAGTGATCGTTCCGGAGGAAATGGAAAATGCCATTGAATTGAACGTGCCACTTAAGGTGGATTATGCTTTCGGGCCAACATGGTTTGATGCCAAATAATAAAAGATAGGTGATTGCAATGCCAGAACTTCCAGAAGTGGAAACAGTCAGAAGAACATTAGAGCAGCTCGTACTCGGAAAAGAGATCAAGGAAGTGTCCGTCTTCTGGCCAAAGATCATTAAAGCACCTGAGCCTGTCGAACAGTTTCAGGATGCTTTAAGGGGGCAGACGATTTCTGCAATAGGCCGTCGGGGCAAGTTCCTCATTTTCACCTTGGATGATTATTCGATGGTTTCGCATTTAAGAATGGAGGGGAAATACGGCGTCCATCCAAAAGAAGAGCCGTATGATAAGCATACCCATGTGATCTTCACTTTCACGGATGGCAGTGAACTTCGGTACAGGGATGTCCGGAAATTCGGAACGATGCACCTATTTGCCAAAGGAGAAGAATTTGAACGGTTGCCTCTGTTGCATTTAGGGCCTGAACCGTTGTCTGAAGATTTTACTGTCGAGGGGCTAAGTAAGAAGTTGGCAAGAACCAACAGGAAAATCAAGCCCGTTCTCCTTGATCAAACGGTTGTCGTCGGGATTGGGAATATATATGTGGATGAGTCGTTATTCCGTTCCGGTATCCATCCGGAGAGAATGGCATCTTCACTCTCGTTGCAGGAAATCAAAACATTGCATGCTGAAATCATTGCGACATTAAGTGAAGCTGTGGAAAAAGGCGGAAGTACGATTCGTTCATACATTAATTCCCAAGGGCAAATCGGCATGTTTCAGTTGGAACTGAATGTTTATGGACGAAAAGGCGAGAACTGCAAACAATGCGGCACGCCACTTGAAAAACTGGTTGTTGCAGGACGCGGCACACATATTTGCCCGTCATGCCAGCCGCTAAAATAGGTAATGTTTTTTCAAACACATCGGATGGGCTCCTTCCATATACTAGGGTAGCAACGAGTAGGGAAGGAGTAATATTCCGATGTGGCTACAAATTATTTTTCTCGCTTTTGCAGTTAGTATTGACGGATTTGGCGTAGGTTTGACATTCGGTATGCGGAAGATGAAAATCCCCTTAAAGTCAATAGCGGTCATCTCATTTTGTTCTGCATTGAGTTTAGGCATGGCGATGATCATCGGACAATTCATCAGTCAGCTCATATCCATCGGGGCGGCTGAAAAAACAGGCGGCATCATCCTCATTTTTCTTGGTGCCTGGATGGTATACCAGTATTTTAAGCCTGAAAAAGATTTGAAAGATGATAGATATCATGAAAAAATCATCTTTAATTTTGAAATTAAATCACTTGGGGTAGTCATTAATATTTTACAAAAACCATTGAATGCTGATTTTGATAAATCAGGTACGATTACAGGTGTTGAAGCGCTTGTTCTGGGGTTTGCACTTTCGCTGGATGCGTTCGGGGCCGGAGTTGGAGCGGCTATGATCGGGATTTCACCGATTATCCTCGCAGGGTGCATCGCTGTTATGAGTTCGATTTTCATTTGGAGCGGAATTCAAAGCGGGAAATTGCTTTCAAATAATAAAGTTGTCCAGCATTTGACCTTTCTTCCAGGTGCACTATTGATTATCATCGGTTTATTCAAGTTAGGATAAGTTTAAAAGGGGGAGCTTATGGGACAAATCATCGGAATCACCGGAGGCATTGCCAGTGGGAAAAGCACCGTCAGCCTTTATTTACAGGAACTCGGATTCACGATTGTCGATGCAGATCTGGCTTCCCGTGCTGTCGTTGAGCCAGGTGAAGAAGCCTATCATCAAGTTGTGAAGGCATTTGGTGAAGATATCTTATTGACGGATGGGAATATAGATCGCGTAAAGCTCGGGTCGATCATATTTAATGATCAAGAAAAGAGATTGCTATTGAATGGCATCGTGCATCCTGCCGTCAGGAATTGGATGCGGCTGAAAACGGAAGCGGCATTATCATCAGGGGAAGAAACGGTGTTCATGGATATTCCGCTCCTATTCGAAAGCAAGCTGACATTCATGGTGGATAAGACGATTTTGATCTATGTAGATGAACAAGTTCAATTGCAGCGATTAATGAACAGGAATGGTCTTTCGGAGACGGAGGCACTTGCCAGGATCAATTCGCAAATGCCCTTGGCCGATAAAAAGGCTTTAGCGGATGCCGTCATCGATAATAATGGTGACATTAATGAAACGAAGCGGCAAGTGAAGTCCATACTTAGCGAATGGTATGTCATATAATCATGATAAAAAGAAGAAACCACCCGGTTTCTTCTTTTTATGTTGAAAAAATAAGAACAATCCGCATTTTTATTAGCACAATTCCTCAGAATTATGTTATACTAATTACATGTGAAAGGTAATAAGTATAACACTAATATTTCTGGAGGGTCCGAACAATGAATTCAAGAATAGCGATTAACGGATTTGGGAGAATTGGAAGAATGGTTTTCCGAAAAGCCATATTAGATGAGAGTTTGGACATTGTTGCCATTAATGCAAGCTATCCAGCTGAAACTTTAGCACACTTACTAAAATATGATACGATACATGGTAAATTCGACGGTATCATTATAGCTGAAGATGATTCACTAGTAGTGAATGGCCGCCGAGTTAAACTAATAAATAACCGCGATCCAAAGCTATTGCCTTGGAAAGAGATGAACATAGATATTGTAATTGAAGCCACTGGCAAATTCAATGATCGTTCTAAAGCGGCTCTTCATTTAGACGCAGGAGCTAAAAGAGTTATATTATCAGCCCCGGGTAAAAATGAAGACGTTACCATTGTAATGGGAGTAAATCAGGAAGTGCTGGAAATTGACAAGCATTTCGTCATATCCAATGCATCTTGTACAACGAACTGCCTTGGACCGGTTGCAAAAGTGCTTGATGAAAAATTCGGCATAAACAACGGTTTAATGACAACGATACATTCTTATACTAATGATCAAAATAATATCGATAACCCGCACAAAGACTTGAGACGTGCCCGTGCCGCTGCGGAAAGCATGATTCCTACGACTACAGGAGCTGCAAAAGCCATCTCACTAGTGTTGCCGCAATTAAAAGGCAAGCTTCATGGAATGGCGATACGCGTACCGACACCTAACGTATCTTTAGTCGACCTTGTTGTGGATTTAAACCGTGATGTCACGATTGATGAAGTGAACCAAGCCTTCATCGATGCTTCAGAAAATGAACTCAAAGGAATCATGGAATTCACGATGGAACCTTTAGTTTCCAGTGATTTCAAAACGAATCCACACTCTGCAATCATCGATGGGTTGACGACGATGATGATCGGGGACAGGAAAGTGAAAGTCCTTGCATGGTATGATAATGAGTGGGGTTACTCCAACCGTGTAGTGGACCTTGTAAAATTGGTTGGTTCCGAGTTGAAAAAAACTTCCGAAGTCGAATTATCAGTAAAATAAAATCAAAAAACCGTGCCTGCTAAAATTTTTTAGCAGGCCATTTTGGATTTGAAGTAGTTATAGAGAATAGTGACCTAACTCATACCATACTTTTCTTTTGCATCTGCGGCAACTGCAATTTTCCCAATCACTTGTTCAACCAGAGGCTATAAGATATGGCCACCATGTGTATTTCCAGGTGTTACTATCGTCCCCAACACAAATCCATTGCGGTCTGATACCGCATGAAACGAACGGGCGTACTTGCTTTGTCCGTTCACATAGTAGCCACTCTCAGGGTCAGTTGAACTGTCTTTAATCGCCTAGGGTTTTTTTACTTAAATAGACTGAAGGCAAAAGGAGTTTCTATCTTAATGTTAAAACAAAGTTGATTGGAGCGAGTGCCCTTCGTTCCAATCAACGTCCAAATTTTAAAATCCTAAAAAATTGTAGACAAACTCAATTACGAGATGGTCCGCATTTTAAGCCCACTAAAATTTTTTTAGCGGGCTATTTTTAATGCAGTGATCAATCAGTTCCTGGCTGCTTTATGGCGCTGAATAAACCGAAGACAGAATTTGCTCCACATTGGAACCTTCGTTATATCCCAATTACATATAAAGTTTATCTTTCCAAAAATTCAATTTGGAGTTGCAAAAAAAATTCAAACCATATATACTATGAATCGTGAACTTCTTCAAAAGCGGTTTGCATGATGGCTACTTAAAGGGTTAGGACCTCTTTGGACTAACTTTCCCCCGTGGTAGTTATCAGAACTTATTTTTAAATCATGGTAAGGGGGAAGCTTAATATGGAAACAGCTTACACTATGGAAACAATGGGTAGACATGTCATTTCTGAACTTTGGGGTTGTGACTTTGAAAAACTGAACAATATCGATTTAATTGAAAAGATTTTTGTTGATGCTGCTTTGAAATCAGGTGCAGAGGTACGAGAAGTTGCCTTTCACAAATTTGCTCCACAAGGAGTCAGCGGGGTTGTCATCATTTCTGAATCACACTTAACGATTCACAGTTTTCCAGAACACGGCTATGCGAGCATTGATGTCTATACATGCGGTAACTTGGATCCGAATATTGCGGCAGATTATATTGCAGAAGCTTTGAATGCGCAAACACGTGAAAACATAGAATTACCACGTGGATTAGGTCCTGTACAAATGAAAAAAGCCAATATAAGTGCCCTATAAAAAAATGTATACACAGAGATGCCATGGGTGCATCTCTTTTTTAATGCAATGAATCGGCAGTCTGCTTCACTTTATTGGAGAGGATTGCCTTGTAGCGCATGCCCTTGACAACGGTGCCTAAACGGCAGGACAAAAAGTGCCTGCTGCCGGAAGTTACACTTTTTACTTGTACTGGCCGTTCCTTTTAATATAAGATTAAGATAGAGAAGTAATTCCTTGGGGAACATTAGATAGGGGAGTCCTACATAAAATACGGAGCTGATAATGATGAAATGCCCATCATGTCAATATAACGGAACAAGAGTGCTCGATTCCAGGCCAGTCGATGAAAGTAAATCGATTCGACGACGCCGTGAATGTGAGGCATGTGGTTTTCGATTCACGACATTTGAAAAGGTGGAGGAAACACCGCTTATTGTAGTGAAAAAGGGCGGGACACGTGAAGAGTTCAGTCGTGATAAAATCCTGCGTGGCTTAATCAGGGCTTGCGAAAAACGTCCGGTTCCCTTGAAAGAACTAGAGCAAATTACCAGTTATGTAGAAAAAGAACTACGCAACCAGGGCATATCGGAAGTGAAAAGCGACAGTGTCGGCGAAATGGTAATGGACAAGCTGGCGGAAGTCGATGAGGTTGCCTACGTAAGGTTCGCATCCGTCTATCGACAATTTAAAGATATCAATGTCTTTATCGATGAATTGAAAGATTTAATAAATAAAGAAAGAAAGTAGAGCTGAAGATTCACTTTGGCTCTTTTTTCACTACATCTTTTGAAAGGTTTGAATGGAGATGTCAATGCATTGGCAAGAATTGCTCCCAGCGGATTCATATTTGGTCTCATCTGCGGGGCTGCTTCATGATTATGATCGGAAAATACTTACCCGACTATATCAACCTCTTATTGGACCTATCTGCATTAGCCTATATATGACGTTATGGAGTGAGTTGGAGGAAAACAGGCTATGGTCGGAAACCTCCTCGCATTATCAATTAATGAATACGATCGGCCTTAAGTTAGGTGATATTTACGAAGCACGGCTTTTACTTGAAGGAATCGGTCTGTTGAATGTATATAGGAAATCGAAAAATGATACGAAGGAATTCATCTATGAGTTAAACCCGCCGCTTTCACCCCAGCAGTTTTTCACGGATGGAATGCTGAATATTTACTTATACAAAAAAATCGGTAAAGTGCAATTCAACCGGTTAAAGAGATTCTTTTGTGATGACCATATCTTAACAGATCAATATGAAGGTGTGACTAAATCTTTTGCGGAAGTATTCTCATCAGATCATTTGGACTCTTTATATGTAACGGATGAAGCGAAAAACGAATGGAAACCGCTGTCTGAACAGCAATTCATCGATCGGTCGGAAGGCGTCGAGCCATCGGGGTTTGATGACTTATTTGATTTTGACCTTTTATTTGCCGGGATGAAATCCTCTATCGTGCCGAAAAAGGCGTTTACTCCGAAAATAAAAAGTACGATTGCCAAACTTGCTTTCTTATATGGCATTGATCCGCTGGAAATGCAAAAACTAGTCATGGATGCCGTTTCATTGGATGATGAGATTGATGAGGAAATGCTTAGAAAGGCGGCAAGGCACTGGTACCAGATCGAACGGCAGGCCGATATGCCTTCCCTTGTCAATCGGGTGCAGCCAATTCGTGAACGGACACAAAAAGAAGAACCGAAAACAAAGGAACAAGAGTTAATCCGTCATTTGGAGACGATTTCTCCAAGGGAGCGGCTGATGCAATTGTCTGGCGGTGCAGAACCGTCAAGCGGTGATTTGAAAGTGGTTGAGGGCGTGATGATCAATCAAAAGCTGAATCCGGGTGTAGTCAATGTCTTGATTGAATATGTCATGCTAAAAACGGATATGAAGTTCACGAAGGGTTATGTGGAAAAGCTGGCGGGCCATTGGGCACGGCTGAAGGTGTCCACGGTCGTCGAGGCGATGGAACTGGCTAAAAATGAACATAGGAAATATCAGGACTGGGCTCAAGGAAGCAGGAATGCTGCGAAGGGCAGCCGGAAAAAGGCGATACGGGAAGAAGTGGTTCCGGAGTGGCTTGAGAAAAAAGAAGAAGCACAGCAGGAGCAGGATGCAGATCAGCCTGAATTGAATGCCCAGAAACGCGAGCTTCAGGAAATATGGAAGCAGTGGAAAGCAGGAGGTGAAATGAACGATGGAAAAGATTAATAGATCCCTTAATAAATTGGCCAATACAAACCAATTCCAACAGCGTTATGAAAAGCTGAAACAGGAGATTTTTGAAGACGAACAAGTGCGGTTATTTTTGAATGCCAACAGTTCGACGGTCACGAAGGAAATGATCGATAAAAATTTGGGGAAGCTTTATGAGTTCACTTCACAGAGCAATAAATGTGATAAATGTCCAAGCCTGAATGGCTGCATCAATATGATGCAAGGGTATTATCCTAAATTGGTGGTTCAAGGGAAGGCTTTGAACCTGCATTATGAAATATGCCCGCGGAAATTGGCAGAGGATGAAAAGCGAAAACGGGAAAAATTGATCCGCAGCCTATATGTACCGAAGGATATTTTAAAGGCGACCATTGAGGACTTTACCCAAACGGATAATGAAAACAAACGCTTGGGTGTTTTAAGTAAAGCGATGTCGTTCATTATGGAATATGAGCCAGGTAAAAGGCAAAAAGGTTTATATATTTATGGCAAATTCGGTGTTGGGAAAACGTACTTATTAGGTGCGATTGCCAATGAACTTGCAGAAAGGCAAATTTCCTCCCTTATTGTTTATGTACCTGACTACTTGAGGGAACTTAAGGGATCGATAGGTGATAATACGGTCAATGAAAAAATAGAGATGGTGAAAACGGCACCTGTCCTCATGCTGGATGATATTGGAGCGGAGTCCATGACGAGCTGGGGACGCGATGAGGTTTTTGGTCCGATTTTGCAATTTAGGATGCTGGAAAATCTGCCGACGTTTTTCACTTCGAATTTTGACTTGAATGGCCTGGAGAACCACCTGACCTTTTCACAGCGTGGTGAGAAGGAAGAAGTGAAGGCGGCCAGGGTACTGGAAAGAATTCAATATTTAGCTGAGCCGGTCAAGCTTGATGGCGTGAATCGGAGAAGATGAAGAAAAGTGGTCTCTTAATGGAGGTCACTTTTTTCTTCTTACAAGGCCCATCCTACTTCTAAACACGTCCCCATCCCCATATACATGAAAAAAGAAGCAAGGGGGAAGGGGGGATGTCGTAGTGCAAATTTCGTTTCAAAACGATTCAGAGGCATTGAAATTACTGAATTTCGTTTCTGTCCATCCATTGGGGGCAGAATTTCAAGCATATATTCGATTTCTTCCGCAACAAGGCATGCATGTGGATATGACGGAGTCTTCAGGTGATGAATGGCTAATTCTGCTTCGAGATGCATTTCATTCTTTTTTATTGGAAGAAAAGACGCTACCTGTTCTGGAGCAAATAATAGTCAGTAAATTTTTTTATAGGGAACGGGAAGAAATTGAAGCCATCATTGAAATTGCATCATCGATCATCGAGGCGGAAAGAGCCAGGAATCAAGATGAAGCATTCAGTACGGAGAAACGATTGATAGAGGAAGGACTTCAAAGCATCTTGGCTGGGAAGGTATCTTTTTCATTCGATTCTTTTACGACCTTCCGGTTGAAATCGTTTCAGCACACTTTGGAGAAGTATGTCGTCAAGGCGATTGATGAATATAAGCTGGAACAGGATTATCAAAATTTCATTGCTACGCTCCGTGATTGCCTTCATGGGCAGGAGTCGAAATTAAGGAAGCTCCACCTGGTCAACCAGGATGGTTTTCACTTCTATGATCAGAAATTCAGCAAACTCGACCGTCCAAAAATCAATAGTATGATCGACAGGAGGCTTCTTGCCAAAAGTTCACTTTTTCTCGATACGGTGATACTTGCCCCGCTTTTATCGATTGCTCCTGAAAACTTGTGCATCTATACCGATGACAAGGAAGAGGGGCTGATCCAGACCATTTCAAGGATTTTCGAAGAACGGGCGACTATCTTGCCACTTTCGTCATTTACTATGCATTTGAATGATCTTTCGTGGAAAAAAGAAAATTAACCTTGATTTTCACCGTATAACAAATTATAATTTCCTACATACTATTAAAAAACTAAAAGTTATGATGAGGACAAGGGTATTCTAGTCGCCGATTATCAGAGAGGGGAGCCAACAGGCTGTAAGCTTCCTATTCGCATGGAACACTTACCACCTTTAAACTTCGGCTCGGAAAGCAGGCATTCTGCGAATATGAGCTGACGGGAAGCTGCCGTTACCAAGTTACAAGTGCCATTTTGCCGTGAGAAGCAAGATGGAACGAGGGTGGAACCGCGGGTTAATGATATTTATTACTAAGCTCGTCCCTGTTTTATACAGGGGCGGGCTTTTTTGTGTTGTAATGGAATCAAAAACCTGTAATTTGTTCGAACAAATAAGAAGGAGTGAAACTGAATGTCAGAATTACTGAAAATATCTTTTCCTGACGGAGCGGTTAAGGAGTTTGCTAAAGGCACAACAACTGAAGACATCGCTGCATCCATCAGTCCTGGTTTAAGGAAAAAATCCATTGCCGGAAAATTCAATGGTGAATTATATGATTTGAAACGTCCGATTGAACAAGATGGTACAATCGAAATCGTCACACAGGACGCAGCGGATGCTCTTGAAGTATTGCGTCACAGTACAGCGCACTTGATGGCACAAGCGATCAAACGTTTGTACAAAAACGCTAAATTCGGCGTAGGGCCAGTCATCGAGGGCGGCTTTTACTATGATATGGATCTGGAGGAATCATTGACTCCCGAAGACCTTCCATTGATTGAAAAAGAAATGAAGAAAATTGTCAACGAAAACCTGGAAATTTCCCGCATCGAAGTGAGTCGTGATGAAGCGATTTCCCGTTTTAAAGAAATCGGCGACGAGTATAAATTGGAGTTGATCGATGCGATTCCTGCCGATCAGCAGGTAACGCTTTATGAGCAAGGGGAATTCTTTGACCTTTGTCGTGGAATTCATGTTCCATCAACGGGGAAAATCAAAGAATTCAAGCTATTGAGCATCGCTGGAGCATACTGGAGAGGCGATAGCAAAAATAAAATGCTTCAACGCATTTACGGTACGGCTTTCTATAAAAAAGAAGATTTAGCCGAACACCTGCGTCTCCTTGAAGAAGCCAAGGAACGTGACCATCGTAAAATCGGCAAAGAATTGGACTTGTTCATGAGCTCACAGAAAGTAGGACAAGGGCTGCCGATGTGGTTGCCAAAAGGCGCGACAATTCGCCGTACAATCGAAAGATACATTGTAGACAAGGAAGAACGTTTGGGTTATGACCATGTCTACACACCTGTAATGGGAAGCGTGGACCTTTATAAAACATCTGGACATTGGGATCATTACCAGGACGGCATGTTCCCGGTCATGGAGATGGAAAACGAACAGCTTGTCCTGCGTCCGATGAACTGTCCGCATCACATGATGGTCTATAAAAACAGCATCCACAGCTACCGCGAACTGCCAATCCGGATTGCCGAGCTAGGCTTGATGCACCGCTATGAAATGTCAGGTGCCCTTTCAGGCCTTCAGCGTGTGCGCGGGATGACATTGAATGATGCGCATATTTTCGTCCGTCCGGACCAAATCAAAGAAGAGTTCAAGCGCGTTGTGAACCTTGTTCTGGAAGTATATAAAGATTTCGATATCAAGGATTATTCATTCCGTCTGTCTTATCGCGATCCTCAGGATACAGAAAAATACTTCGATGATGATGACATGTGGGAAAAAGCGCAAAGCATGTTAAAAGGCGCCATGGATGAACTTGGTCTGGATTACTTTGAAGCGGAAGGTGAAGCGGCATTCTACGGTCCTAAGCTTGATGTTCAGGTGCGTACTGCCTTAGGGAAAGATGAAACGCTTTCCACTGTTCAGCTTGATTTCTTGCTTCCTGAACGTTTCGATCTTAATTACGTAGGTGAGGACGGCAAGCAGCACCGTCCGGTTGTTATCCACCGCGGCGTCGTTTCCACAATGGAACGTTTTGTCGCTTACTTGATCGAAGAATACAAGGGGGCATTCCCGACTTGGCTTGCACCTATTCAAGCACAAGTGATCCCGGTCTCACCTGAAGTGCACTTGGATTATGCGAAAGAAGTACAGGAAAAACTTAAAGCGCAAGGCATTCGTGTCGACCTGGATACACGTGACGAGAAAATCGGTTACAAAATCCGTGAAGCGCAAATGCAAAAAATCCCGTACATGCTGGTCGTTGGAGACAATGAAGCCAAAGAAGGCAGCGTGAATGTACGTAAATACGGTGAACAAAAATCCGAAACGATCGCTTTTGAAGATTTCGTTTCAGCGATTAAGGCGGAAGTGAGCCGTTAACAGCAAAAAGAGGGGCACATATAGTTGTGTCCCTCTTTTTAATTATGGCATGATAAAATGAAACCATCATGTGAAAATATGTACAGCCATGAAAAGGAGGGGCAGCATGAAAAAGAAATTTACTTATCTATTCGGACCGACATTCCTTGTCATCATCATCTTATTGTTATTGGATGGTTATCGACAATATGCCATCGTCCCGGTCCTGTTTTTCTGGATAGCGTTATTTTCTTGGGACGCCATTGAGAAAAAGAAAAAGGCGAAAGAAGACTCTTAAAATTTGATGGCTTCTGTCAGTATGGACTGTAACCAAAGGGGGAGTGGGATAAATGAAGATTAGAAAAGCTTCAAGGAAAGACGCGGGTAACTTGGCTTCTCTGTTCAATCATGTTGAAGATTCCGGGTACATGCTGTTTAACCCTGGGGAAAGAAAAGCTACGGGGAAACAAATGGAAAAGCAATTGGAGCAAATCGAAAAAAATACCCCTTCCGTTTTCCTCGTTGCTGCTAGTGGCGATGAGTTGAATGGTTACCTAATTTTATTGGGCAATCGAATGGGCCGAACGAGGCATTCCACTAAAATCGTCATCGGCATCAATGAACAGGATAGAGGAAAAGGCATCGGTACGAAGTTATTTCTTAAAATGGAGGAGCATGCACGGACAAACGAAATTCGGCGCCTGGAATTGTCCGTGATTGCAAACAACGCCCCTGCGCTTTCCTTATATCGAAAGATGGGTTTTGAAAAGGAAGGAATAAAGCGGGAATCACTGTTTTTTGATGGAATGTATCATGATGAATATTTTTTGGCCAAATTACTTTAAAAAACGTATTGTCAAATAACTGAATGTCTGATAATATTAATTTTGTTGTGAAAAACGAATAAATTAGCATTTGACAAGTCATCAGTGTTTATGATATATTTCTAAAGTGAATTGAATACGTGTTTGAGGAAAAGAAGAAGCACCCGCTTCTCACCTGGTTGACGCAAACAATGCAGTTAACAGGTCATGATTTGATTATTTGGATCTTTCTGAATGAGTCTATCAGTGTGGGTGCAACATGCATCCACACTTTTTTATTATGATTATATCCTGTAAGCGAGTTGTGAGCGTGACCGAATTTATTCAAATATTCGTATTCGCCAATATCTTTGGAGGTGGCTAACTATTAGTAAAGACGCGATGGTAAACGAGGGCATCCGAGCCCGTGAAGTTCGTCTTATTGACCAAAACGGAGAACAACTTGGAATTAAAACGAAATTCGAAGCATTGGAAATTGCCGCTCGTGTAAATCTTGATCTAGTTTTAGTTGCTGCAAATGCAAAGCCTCCGGTAGCCCGGATCATGGACTACGGAAAACACCGCTTCGAGCAGCAAAAGAAAGACAAGGAAGCACGTAAAAATCAAAAAGTCATCAGTCTGAAAGAGGTTCGTTTGAGCCCGACGATTGAAGAACATGATTTCAATACGAAGCTTCGCAACGGTATTAAATTCCTTGAAAAAGGCGATAAAGTAAAAGCTTCTATCCGATTCAAAGGACGTGCCATTACGCATAAGGAAATTGGTCAACGTGTACTCGTTCGTTTTTCTGAAGCATGTAAAGAAGTGGCTACAATCGAGCAACACCCAAAAATGGACGGGCGCAGCATGTTCATTATATTAGCACCGAAAAACGAAAAGTAATTGTAAAGTAATTTGTAATGAGGAGGAATACCTTATGCCTAAAATGAAAACTCACCGCGGATCTGCTAAACGTTTCAAAAAGACTGGATCCGGCAAACTTAAGCGTTCTAACGCTTACACAAGCCATTTATTTGCTAACAAATCTACTAAGCAAAAGCGTAAGCTTCGCAAAGCTAGCCTTGTAAGCAAAGGTGACTTCAAACGTATTCGTCATATGCTAGACAACATTAAATAAGTTCGATTTATCGAGTTAAATAGGAGGGAAATAACATGCCACGTGTAAAAGGCGGTACTGTTACTCGCAAACGTCGTAAAAAGGTAATAAAATTAGCTAAAGGTTACTATGGCGCGAAACATATTCTTTTCAAAGTAGCTAACCAACAAGTAATGAAGTCAGGAAACTATGCTTTCCGTGACCGTCGTCAAAAGAAACGTGATTTCCGCAAACTTTGGATCACTCGTATCAACGCTGCAGCACGCATCAACGGTCTTTCATACAGCCGTTTAATGCATGGTCTAAAGCTTGCTGGTATCGAAGTGAACCGCAAAATGCTTGCTGATCTTGCTGTTGCTGACGAACAAGCTTTTGCTCAATTAGCAACTGCTGCTAAACAACAATTAGACAAATAAGTCTGACTGATACAGCCACTCTCTTTTCAAGAGGGTGGCTTTTTACATATTTTAAGGAGGGAATGAGAATGCAAGGAGTATGGTTCATTGCTGCTTATATGATCATCACAAACATCATCGGGTTTGCCTTGATGGGAATCGACAAAAGGAAAGCGCGTAATGGGGAGTACCGGATCAGCGAAAAGACACTTTGGTTTTGGGCAGTCATAGGCGGGGGGACCGGGTCCTTTTTGGGGATGAAGCAATTCCGCCATAAGACGAAGCATGCCGCTTTTAAGTGGGGCCTGCCTATATTGATGATTCTTCAGATAGGCTTATTGATTAAGTTATTCATTCAATTGTAATATGTAGCCCGTATGATGTATATGCTTGTAGAAGCAGCAAAGAGTAGCTGGAGGGAGAGCATGAATGATAAACTGACACTTGTGATGAGCTACGTTCAATCTGGAAGCGTGTTTGCACCGTTGATTTTTATCACTTTTCATTTATTAAGGCAATTTTTATTCATTCCTGTCATTGTGGTTTGCATGTCCGGCGGAGTATTATTCGGGGCAGCTTTTGGAACCATCTATTCGGTAATCGGTTTGACGCTGTCCAGTATGGCCTTTTATTTCGTGATAGGCAAATTTCCGAAAACAAAGGATAGGCTGCTGCGTCTTAAGAATAAGCTGTTTGGAAACCGAAAGCTAAACAGCCGGCAAATTGCAGTACTGAGGCTAATACCATTCATCCACTTTTACTTACTGTCGCTTTGCTTATTGGAATCCAATAAAGGGCTGAAAAATTATTTTTACCTATCCTTCATGACCAATCTCCCTGTAGCATTCGTATACACGGTTTTTGGCCACTATATTGCAGATTTCAGTCCAACGCTTATCGTCATCATTTTATTATCCTTAACCTTATTGATCTATTTATTGAGAGAGAAGCAGACGGTCGTCCCCTGGAAGGAATTTTTTCGTTCAGATGATTAATATAGAGCCTTGAGTCCATTTTTCTCAAGGCTCTTCATTGCGCATGATTTTTTTCATTTTTGTAAAAACTCCTTAACCGGGCTCTTCCAATCAATAACGGCATCCGGGTATTGTTTTTTAATGGCTGCCTCGATTTTTAAGAAGTCATTTCGCTTCAAGCCTTTCAGGCCGGCCACTTTTTTAGGCCATATGAAGATGGAGATGACCTCGAAGGAGCGTTCCGTCGTCCCTAAATACTTTTCCCCTTCAAACATCACCCCGTTGTACGTCAATAAAAAATTCTTTCGTATATTGGCTGTATCGTCGAGCAGAAAGAATTTTTTCTGTTCATGTGCCAGCTCTAATTTTCTTTTCGGATTAAATAGGTATTTGATGACTGTATATATTAAGAAAATGATGAGAGCCAAAAGAATGGACCGCATGATCAATACCATGGAGATACCTCCTTAAACAGAGTGATTCCCTTAATTTACGTATGGGTTTTTAATAAGTTTCATTTATTTGATATAATTTAGGGGAAGACGATGGAAAGAAGTGATGAAAATGAACATAGGTAAATTAATGGAAATGCAGGCAGCTTTGGACGAGCATATACAATCAAAGCATGATTTGGGTGCTGAAGACTTGGTGGAACGGAAGATACTTGCTCTTTTAGTGGAGCTTGGAGAGCTTGCCAATGAAACAAGATGTTTTAAATTCTGGAGTCTTAAAGGACCCTCTGATAAAGAAACGATTTTGGCTGAATACGTGGATGGCATCCATTTCATTTTGTCACTCGGGATCGAACGGGGATTTGTGCCGGAAGTTCCATCTGCCCTCAAGATGCATCGGGAGGATTTGACGGTTCAATTTACCGCTATTTACGGCTACATCAGTGAATTTCGCACACAGTTGACAGAGTCATCTTTCCAAAAGGTTTTTACTGCGTATTTACATTTAGGGGAGTCGCTTGGATTTTCGGCAGTGGATGTGGAAAAAGCATATGTAAGCAAAAATGAAGTGAATTACGAAAGGCAAAAGCAAGGCTACTGATTGTTTATGTAATCGATTGTCTGTATAATTATTCTTGTAATGTAAGTTATAGGGAGGTAAGGGAATGGCTCAATTGGATGAAACGTTAAGGATGCTTCGGGACTTAACTGATGCTAAAGGCATTGCAGGAAATGAAAGTGAAGTAAGAAAAGTGATGACCGAATACATAACACCATTTGCTGATGAAATATCGACAGATGGCCTGGGCAGTTTGATTGCAAAGAAAACGGGAGATGAAAACGGACCGAAAATCGTGGTTACCGGGCATATGGACGAAGTCGGTTTCATGATCACCCAAATTGATGATAAAGGATTTTTGCGTTTTCAGCCGGTTGGGGGCTGGTGGTCACAGGTAATGCTGGCCCAACGCGTGACAATCGTTACAGGTAAAGGTGATATAACTGGCGTTATCGGTTCCAAGCCGCCACATATCCTGTCAGCGGAGGCGCGGAAGAAGCCGATTGATATTAAGGATATGTTTATTGATATTGGTGCATCCAGCAAAGAAGAGGTTAGGGAATGGGGCGTAAAGCCAGGGGATATGGTTGTGCCATATTTTGAATTCACGGTCATGAATAATGAAAAGATGCTGCTCGCCAAAGCTTGGGACAATCGAATTGGCTGTGCAATCGCCATTGATGTGCTTAAACAGCTGAAAGACGGCGACCATCCTAATGTCGTTTATGGAATTGGCGCAGTGCAAGAAGAGGTCGGCCTGCGTGGCTCCAAAACATCCACATTCAAAATTCAGCCGGATATCGGTTTTGCCGTCGATGTAGGCATTGCTGGTGATACACCGGGGGTTACCGATAAAGAAGCGATGAGTAAGATGGGGGAAGGCCCGCAAATCGTCATCTATGATTCATCGATGGTGGCACATAAGGGATTACGCGATTTCGTCACCGATACGGCTGATGAAATGAATATTCCTTATCAATATGAATCAATCCCAGGCGGCGGGACGGATGCCGGTTCCATCCATTTAACGGCAAATGGTGTTCCCGCTCTGGCGATCACGATTGCCACACGCTACATTCATTCACACGCAGCAATGCTTCACAGGGATGATTATGAGAATGCAGTTAAGCTCATTGTCGAAGTGATTAAACGCCTCGATCGCGAAGCGGTTGATCGGATCATTTACGAATAATATAGTGAAAGTTAAAAATGGAGAGGCCTAATTTAGGTCCTCTCCATTTTCTTTTTCCTATTTCTACTTGTCTTCGACGATTATATAGACCGCTTTGATGGGTCCATGGACGCCGACGACAAGGTCCATTTCGATATCAGCCGAATTGCTCGGCCCTGTTATGAAATTGATGCAGGAAGGAACGACTTCGCCCCGGGTAACTTTTGAACGGATGGCCGCAGCAGCCTGCGTCATTCGCGGAACGATGGTGCTTTTTGGAATGATGGAAACATGGCAGGCAGGGAGGAAGCTGATGGAACGGCCATGGTCCTTGTCGCTGAACAAGACGACGGTCGCTGATTCTGCTAGTGTCATCTCACTGAATGTGATTCCGATGTTAGCACTTTCTGCTTTTTCGATATTTTCATTCCCGGCTTGGTGATCCCATATATGGACATCTTTTTCCTTTAAGATACCCTCTAACCCATAGGCGGAAAATCGATCGTCCTTAGGGATGATCAAGGGTCCGTTTCCAAGTTCCTCGATCACCTGTGTTAAACAATGCATCACTTGCTTGGAGTCGGTAACGTGAAATTGAGTATGCACCCGTTTACATTGCTCTTTCAATTCCGCGACAAGATCATTTGGTGTCGCATGTTTCAAAACTTCTTTTTGGGGGGCGTGCTTCCATTCCGGAACGGAGATGCCCTCCGTAATAGGAGCACGCCCCAGGTTTTTAGCTATATTGTTTAAAAATGCCCCTTCATTATGGATGGTTCCATTCATGATGGTTTCCCTCCTTTTTCCCGATTTTTGAACCAGTCCCGAAAGCTCTCTTTACCTGGAGCAGGGAACTCCCGGCTTTCTGTCCAAGTTTTGAGTGGTCCCGGTCCTTTCGAGATGATATCCCCCGTTTTAAAAGGTGACATCGCTGATGGGGCCATTTTGGAGCCGAACTTATAAAGCATAGGCGATGCCGCACCAATTCCGAAGGCCTTCATGGCCATCTTTTCTGAAAACGGCGCCATTTTTTCCTTTTCTACGATGACTTCACGATGCTTCCTCAATAAATCATGAAGAGGAATCTTTACCGGACAGGCATCTGTACATGCTGCACAAAGAGTGGAGGCATATGGCAGTTCCTTGAAATCATCATATCCCCCGAGTAAGGGTGAAAGCACAGCACCGATTGGTCCTGGATATATTGAACCATATGAATGACCGCCAACCTGGCGATAGACCGGGCAGACATTTATACAGGCAGCACAGCGAATGCATTGAAGAACTGATTGAAACTCAGTTCCTAAAATTGAGGAACGTCCATTATCTACAATCACAAGGTGAAACTCCTCGGGTCCGTCTACATCATCTTCATCACGCGGACCGGTAAGTGCGGTGATGTAACTGGTCAATCTTTGGCCGACAGCGCTTCTTGTCAATAAGCTGACAAGGACTTCGAATTCATCGAATGTAGGTACAAGCCGTTCCATACCCATCACGGTGATTTGCGTTTTTGGGAGGGCAGTGACCAAATCGGCATTTCCTTCATTCGTCACCAAACCGATCGAGCCCGTTTCCGCAATCGCAAAATTACAGCCGGTAATGCCCACATCGGCGCTTAAGAAATCTTTCCGCAGAATGCCCCGCACATGGGCGGTAAGCTCTTCCGGTTTTTCGGTTTGCGTATAGGCAAGCTTTTCTTTAAAAACGTCCCTAATCTGTTCTTTATTTTTATGGAGAGCAGGTGCGACGATATGGGAAGGGGGATCATGATCATCCACTTGTAAAATGTATTCACCAAGGTCCGTTTCAACGACATCGAGGCCAACTGCCTCAAGTGTTGCATTCAAATTGATCTCTTCCGTGACCATCGATTTGGATTTCACGACCTTTTTGGCATTCTTTTTTACAATGACATCCTTAATGTATCCGCTTGCTTCTTCAGCGGTTTCAGCGAAGAAGACATGACCGCCCCTTTTCGAAACGTTTTCTGCAAGCTGGTGCAAATAGAAATCAAGGTTACTGAGCACATGCTGCCGGATTTCTTCCCCAAGGGAACGCCAATCCTCCCAGCTTCCCAATTCATCAACGGCAGTCAGTCGCCGTCCGTGTAATCGTTCTTGGGCACTGGATACGGCCAATCGCATAAAGTCATTATGTATTCCTTCATCCACCCGTTCTTTAAATTTGGCAGAGCTGGTTTTCATAGCCATAAGTTTATCCCTCCTCGCTTTCTTTAAATACTATTCAGGACTTCCGCAATGTGAAGCACTTTCACCGGCTGCCCCTTCCTTTGGATCCGTCCGCCTATATTCATCAAACATCCTGCATCCCCGCCGATTAAAAAATCTGCCCCGGTAACTTCAATATTGCATACCTTCTCCTCGACCATTTGCCCGGAAATGTCACCCATCTTAACCGAAAATGTCCCCCCGAACCCGCAGCAGTTTTGGGCATCCGGAAGTGGTGTCATTTCCAGTCCCCTGACATGGCTTAATAAAATGGCAGGTGCTTCCTTCACCTTAAGCAGCCGTGTCATATGGCATGAAGTATGATAAGTGGCCTTTCCCTTAAGGGTCGCTCCGACGTCGGTCACTTTTAAGACATCCACGATGAATTGGGACAATTCATATGTTTTAGCCGCTAATGATGCCGCTTTCTTTTCCCATTCGGCATCGCCTTTGAAAAGAACCGGATATTCCTTGAACATCGCTGCACAGGAACCGGAAGGGGTTACGATGTATTCAGCATCCGCGAATGTTTTAATCATCTTTTTCATGGCTTCCTTCGATTCCTTCGTATACCCGCTATTATATGCCGGCTGTCCGCAACATATCTGGGACTCCGGGAAATCGATCTCACAGCCTAATCTCTCGAGTAGCTCCACTGTGGCTTTGCCGACATTGGATTGAAACAAATCCACTAAACATGTTGCAAAGAGAGTAACTTTCAAACTGAACTCCTCCTTTTTAAAAATAGGTTAACAGGTCATCTGATGACTAAAAAATGGAAAAAGGAAATGGCTAAGTGAATATACCAATTTCCAAGATTTTTAAATGAAGTAATCGTTTTCAAAATAATATATCAATTTAATCCTTTTTTGTATAGGGTATTTTTAAAATTTAAAGGAATGTCAATTATTCTTTTGCTGATTCTTTTGGATGACCCGGTCCAGTGATTCCTCGACGCTTTGAAGGTGAAATAGCATGGCACTGCGGGCTCCGTCTTCATCCTGTGCCACAATTGCATCATATATCCTGACATGCTGCTGGTAAAGCTGCTTAAGTGTCATCTCTTCGGAATAAAGCGCAATCCGGCGGATATCACGCATCTTTTCCGTCATTAATTCCGAAACGTGATTCATCAATGTAATCAGCAGCTCATTTTGTGATGCGTTTGCCACGGCAACATGGAAGGCGATATCCGCTTTATCACTGAGCTCTTCATCATCTGATACCTTTTCCAAATCAAAAAGCCTGTCCTTGAGTTCGATAAGGTTATCTTCCGTTCTCTTCTTCGCTGCCACTTCTGCCGTACCGGACTCCAGGATTTTCCGAACTTCCAGTAAATGCTTGATATTGTCTTGATCCATCAAAAGGGCGGCAGACAAGGGGTGGTTCATGATGGTGGGGTCGAAGGTTTTGACGAATGTTCCTTCACCTTGTTTTATTTCAATAAGACCCATTGAACTCAATGCACTTAATGCTTCGCGGATGGCCGGGCGCCCGACTTGGAAATTTTCCGCAAGCTGCTGAATGGAATCCAATTGTTCACCTGGTTTCAGGCTGCCTGACCGAATCATTTCATAAAGTTCATCGCTGACTTCTTCATAAATTTTTTTCGGCTTTATTTTTTTATATACCAAGTAGTAGCACCTCTATTTTCTATGAGTTTCTCTGGTTAATATTATATAACACAAATGATATTTGACACTTCCAGAAGGGTGAAAAATCAACAAAAAATAAAAAAAATCTTGATTTTATATTTTCAATCATTTAATTTTAATGAGTACTCATCAAGTCATCTGATGACTTTGAATATTTGAATATGTAAGGGGTTTCAATTAGCGGTTGATTTCTGATTTTTTAAAAAATTTATAGAAAATGGAGTCGAAATGAATGACATGGACACAAAACTTTACGCCGATCACCGATAATTTAGTTTTATCATCTCTTGCTGCACTCATTCCAATTCTTTACTTTTTCTGGGCACTTACCATCAAACGTATGAAAGGTTACATTGCAGGTGTAACCACGCTGCTTGTAGCTCTTGCAGTGGCTGTATTGATATATGGAATGCCTGCAGGAAAAGCCGTGATGTCCGCTTCACAAGGAGCCGTATATGGGCTGCTCCCAATCGGATGGATAATCATCACTTCCGTATTTTTGTACAAAATGACTGTTAAAAGCGGACAATTCAATATCATTCGTTCTTCGGTGCTTTCGCTTACGGAAGACCGCCGCCTCCAGGCATTATTGGTGGCATTTTCTTTCGGGGCCTTTTTAGAAGGTGCCGCGGGATTTGGAGCACCGGTCGCCATTTCAGCCGCGCTATTGGTCGGTCTCGGATTTAACCCGCTGTATGCAGCCGGGATTTGCTTGATCGCGAATACCGCTCCGGTAGCATTCGGGGCGGTTGGAATACCGATCATCGCCATGGAAGGCCCTACTGGCATAGCCGCCATGGAGATTTCAAAAATGGTCGGCCGACAATTGCCATTCCTTTCGGCTCTCATTCCGCTTTATCTCATTTTAATCATGACTGGGTGGAAAAGATCGCTTGAGGTCTTGCCGGCAATTTTGGTTTCCGGAATTTCCTTTGCCATCACACAATACTTAAGTTCGAATTTTCTTGGGCCCGAATTACCGGACATCCTTTCCGCGTTAGTGTCACTGTTTGCATTGGCGATCTTCCTTAAATTCTGGAAACCTAAAACGATCTTTCGCTTTGCATCCGAGGAAACGGCAGCAGCTGTCGAACCTTTATATTCAGCCGAAGCGGAAACAAAATACACGAAATGGCAGATATTCCATGCTTGGTCACCATTCCTTCTGTTAACGCTTTTCATAACAATATGGGGGATGAACCCAATAAAGCCGGCACTCTCCGGACATTATGAAGGCAACAATGTATTGCTTGGTGGAATTAATGAAATCGGGAAACTATTAACCTTCCAAATCCAAGTACCAGGTCTGCATAATGAGATAATCGGGAGCGATGGATTGCCGATTGCGGCTTTCTATAAAATAGAACTGCTCGGAGCAGCCGGGACGGCCATTTTACTGGCCGCCATCGTAACGAAGTTCATCGCACACATGTCTGCAAAAGACTTTTATGGCACCTTTGTTGAAGCGATGAAAGAGTTGGCCAAACCAATCTTGATGATTTCTACCGTGGTGGCTTTTGCCTATGTGACCAATGCTTCAGGCATGTCGACAACATTAGGGATGACCCTTGCAAAATCGGGTGATTTATTTCCGTTCTTCGCACCGGTTCTCGGCTGGCTGGGTGTGTTCATTACCGGATCGGATACATCAGCCAACCTCTTATTTGGCAGTCTGCAGAAAGTGACAGCGCTTAAAGTGGGGATGGAACCGGTCCTGGCACTGGCGGCGAACTCTTCCGGAGGAGTCACCGGAAAGATGATTTCCCCCCAATCGATAGCGATTGCCTGTGCTGCCGTTGGATTGGCGGGCAGGGAATCGGAATTATTGAGATTCACGCTCAAACATAGCTTATTTTTATTGCTGCTTGTTTGTGTGATTACCTTCTTGCAAAATGGCGTCCTTTCCTGGATGATTCCATAATTAGAATGAGGCTCCCTTTTCATAGGGGAGCCTTGAAATATTTTCAAGTCGATTCAAAAAAGGAGGACATTTAATGCAATTGGCAGCTGTGGCAGGAAAATTGGTGCATGAGGTTCGAAAACTGATTGATGAGGAGATCATCATTATTGACCATGCTGGCACGATTATCGCCAGCACCGATGGCAGCCGTATTGGATCTTTTCATGAAGGGGCCATTCACGCTTTCAACAATCGTGAGAAATTGATCATCAATAAACAGGATGAACGAAGTTGGAAAGGAGTGAAGGCAGGGATAAACCTGCCCATTTTCTTCAATCAGGAAGCCGTTTGTGTCATAGGAATTACGGGCGACCCCAAACATGTTTCTCCCTATGCGGAACTTTTAAAAAAAATGACGGAGATGTTCATTCAGGAAAGCTATCATATCGAACAAACAGAATCCCAATCACGTCTGATGGAATTCTTTGTGTTTGAATGGCATCAGCTGAAGACGTTCAATGATCTCTTCCTTCAGAAGGCCAAGTTGCTTGGGGTCGATGTTCATGCAGACCGGATCATCACCCTGGGTGAATTTAAGACTGAGGAGATCATTGAACCTCATGTGTGGAAAACGCTTCAGATATTCATAAGACAGCAGCATCCCAATGACATCGCAGTACGTTGGGGGAGGAACCAATTCGTCATTCTTTCAATGGCCGATTTCTTCGGTTCAAAAATCCAGCAATTAAAGAAATTAAGTAAACTGCAAAAAAGACTGGAAGAGAGCTCGGGTTATAAAGTGTGTGCAGGAGTTAGTTCGCGTGCATCAGGAGCCGCTTTCAGGTCAGCGTTTTTTAAAGCGGAACGTTCCTTGAAAATCGCGTTTCCTTCATCGGGGATCATATTTGACGAGGACTTGAAACTTGAGGTCCTGCTTGATGAAGTTACCGCTGAAACAAGACAGGAATATTTATCCCGGACGATTGAGGAGTTGCTTCCTAATGAGGATCTGCTTAAAACCCTTTCCATGTATTTTGCATGTGATCTATCTTTAAAGGAGACCGCTAGAGCCCTGCATATCCATATCAATACCCTCCATTACAGGCTCAAGCGCATAGAAGATTTGGCCCGGCTGAATCCTCGGAAGCTAGCCGATTTAGTCACTATGTATCTAGCAGTATGTGTATTGGATAAACATACAAATTAATTCTATGAAAAGCTCTAAATTCTATATGTTCATACATAGAAGGCTGAGTGTTTTTTTTCTTATACTTACATCATATAAAAAAATCTCGAATTTCCTATGTTTATTTGAGGAGGATGTACATGTTAACAAAGCAGGTTAAGCAGCTACTTCTTACCATAGTCGGTCAGGAGAATTACGATGACTCGAAAGTGGAATGTCTAGTCTATTCATATGATGCAACGCCAGGGTTTCAAGCCATGCCGGATGCTGTCATTAAGCCGGGCTGCACAGCTGAAGTCGCAGCCATCGTCAAAGTTTGCAACGAATACAATGTTCCGATCGTTCCCCGCGGGTCTGGTACGAATTTAAGCGGAGGCACCTGCCCGACAGAGGGGGGGCTTGTCCTTTTATTCAATCGAATGAATTCATTACTTGAAATAGATGAAGAGAACTTAACGGCGACCGTACAGCCTGGGCTCATCACATTGGACTTGATTTCCGCAGTTGAAGAGAAGGGATTGTTTTATCCGCCGGATCCAAGTTCGATGAAAATCTCTACGATTGGCGGCAACATTAATGAGAACTCCGGCGGACTGAGAGGGTTAAAGTATGGAGTCACCCGTGATTATGTCATCGGGCTTGAAGTGGTCCTTCCGAATGGGGACATCATTCGAACAGGGGGCAAGCTTGCCAAAGATGTAGCTGGATATGATTTAACGAAACTTTTTGTCGGATCGGAAGGGACTTTGGGCATCGTTACGGAAGCGACCTTAAAGCTGATCCCAATGCCGGAAACGACTAAGACGATGCTTGCCTTATATCAAGATCTGGATGCTGCAGCCCAGTCAGTGGCCAAGATCATTTCAAATAAGATCATTCCTGTTACATTAGAATTTCTGGATCGGCCGACATTGATCGTTGTTGAAGACTTCGCGAAAATCGGTTTGCCTACCAATGTGGAAGCCGTCCTGCTGATTGAACAGGATGGCCCGCCTGAAGTGGTGGAACGTGATATGAAAAGAATGGCCGATATCTGTCTAGAGGAAAAGGCGGTTTCCGTGGAAATTGCCGAAACGGAATCTGACGCTGTCGCCTTGAAAACGGCAAGACGGACAGCACTTTCCGCATTGGCACGGCTCAAGCCGACGACCATCTTGGAAGATGCCACCATTCCAAGATCGGAAATTGCCAAAATGGTTACAGCGATTAATGAGATCGCTGACAAACATAACGTGGACATTTGCACTTTCGGTCATGCTGGGGATGGGAACTTGCATCCAACTTGCATTACCGACGCTCGTGATCATGAGGAAATGGAGAGGGTGGAGCTCGCTTTTGCCGACATTTTTGCCGCGGCTATCGACCTTGGCGGGACGATTACCGGTGAACATGGTGTAGGAGCGATGAAGGCCCCGTATCTTGAATGGAAGCTGAAGAAAGAAGGGATTGATGCCATGAGGGCGATTAAACAAGCTTTCGATCCCAATAACATCATGAATCCCGGCAAGGTATTTGCCAAGGAAACGAGAAAAAGGGTGGTGGTTTCTACATGACCACAGTTCAGGAAAGGGAAACCATTGCCATTCAATTCGCGGAAAGAATGAATGAAGATGAATTGTTGAATTGTATGCGCTGCGGCTTTTGCTTACCCCACTGCCCGACATACATAGAATCGGGGCTGAAGGAATCCCATTCACCAAGGGGCCGGATTGCACTTATGAAAGCGGTGGCGGAAGGTGTGATTGAGCCCGATGAGGATGTAGAACGTTCGTTGAGTCTTTGCCTCGGCTGCAGGGCTTGTGAGCCTGTGTGTCCTTCAGGTGTGAAATATGGACATCTTCTTGAAGAAGCAAGGGATATCATCCAGCAGAATAAAAAACATAGCTTCCCTGTAAAAACGATTCGCAAGGCCGTTTTTAGTGGATTATTTCCGCACCAGGAGCGAATGCAGGCCATGACAAGTTTGCTTGGCTTCTATCAGAGATCTGGCCTGCAATATGTGGCCCGGAAAACGGGAGTCCTCAATATGCTTCCGGATAATTTGGCAACCATGGAAAGAGTGCTGCCGAAAGTCCCGAAAAAATCAGAAATGAAAAATAGGCCAACCAAGCTGCCTGCAATCGGAACGCCGCTCAAAAAGGTGGCTTTCTTTTCCGGATGCTTGATGGATACGATGTTTTTGGAAACGAACAAGGCCACACTAAAGCTGCTACAGCTGGCCGGATGTGAAATCGTGATTCCAAAATCCCAGGCATGTTGCGGGGCGCTGCATGGGCACAGTGGTGAAAAAGCAGGTGCAAAGCAACTGGCCAAGCGTAATATTGAAGCCTTTGAAGCTGAGGAAGTTGATTATATTATTACGAATGCGGGCGGCTGTGGCGCTTTTCTCATAGATTATGACCATCTGCTCCAAGATGAACCGGAATGGCACGACCGTGCAACCGCATTTAAAAATAAGTTGAAAGATATCAGCCAGATTCTTGTTGATTTGCGTTTTTAGGAAAAAGTTCGCCTTAAACTGCCAGCTCAATCCGTAACTTTCCAGGATTCCTGTCACTTACGGAATGTGATGAACGCCTCCTCGGCTCCGCGAATTCTCCTACAATCGATAGAAGGAATCGATTTCAGGGAAATGAGGGATGCCGATCGATGCTGCGGCTCAGCTGGGATTTATAATATTGTTGAATCAGAGATGTCCATGAATATTCTCGACTCTAAAATGGAGCACACGAAATCGACACAGGCCGATATTGTTGTCACGGCAAACCCTGGCTGTCTGTTGCAAATGCAATTGGGGATCGAGAGGGAAAACGTGGGGGAATGTACAAAAGCGGTGCATATTGCGGACCTGCTAATAAAGGCTGTGGCTTTATAATAGAAGAAAATAGATTACAAGCAGTAAATGAAATGGCATTTATGGGTTAAACATTACATCTTTATAAATGGGGAAACCCTTGTAAAGCCTGGGTTTCAACTAAAAAAGCGTTCTGTGCTGAGAACGAATTGTAAATGATATAACAAAAATGAAATATGGATTCCTCGTTTACTTAGGAACATGGCGGGTATTGTTTATATATAGCATCCACTAAACGAAACAATAAAACCTAAGGAGGAATGTAAAATGAATAAAACAGTATATGGAGTATATGAATCAAATGCAGAAGTGATCCAAGCAATTAATGCACTTAAGGCAAAGGGTTTTGAAGGGGACGATATTACGGTTGTCGCAGACAAGGAAGAAACTTTGGATTTCACGAACCATCAACGTGAAACGGATGTTCATACAATGACGAATGTTCCTAATGACGAATCATTTATGGACAAGGTGGCACGTTTCTTCATGCCGGAAGATACGGCAGACCTTTCAACAAGATTGGCGAAAGCAGGCCTTTCGAATAGCGATGCAGCTGAACATGTCTTTGATGTAGAAAATGGAAAAGTCCTGGTTCTGGTTGAAGAAGGTGAAGGCCATCTTGGAACGGCAAAGGATAAATTCACGACTGGTACAATGGACACTGCCGGTACAAGGCTTGATACAAACTCCACCAACCAACTATATAATGGTACGGAAAAGACCGATGCATTAAATAAAGAAGATGTTTATGGAGTCAGCGGACGAGGCCGTGAATTGCCAGAAGATGAAAGGACGCTTACACTTCGGGAAGAACAGCTGAACATTGACAAAGAAAGGGTTCAGACGGGAGAAGTCGTCATTAACAAAGAAGTCAATGAACAGCATAAAACGATTAATGTCCCTGTTGAACACGAAGAAGTGACAGTCGAGCATAGATCGGTTTCGGGACGTGAAGCAAATCTGGAAACCGGAAGCATTGAAGATGGGGAAACATTGCGAATCCCAGTTGTTGAAGAAAAACTGGAAGTTTCGAAAAAACCGGTTGTCACAGATGAAATTGTCATCAAGAAACATGCTGTACAAGAAACGGAACAGGTTCAGGATACTCTTAAAAAGGAAGATATCCAGCTTGATAGTACAGATGAATCGATCGTGAATGAGAAAAAGGCAACTGAACGTAGAACCGACCGCTTCTAAGAGTGAAGGAAAAAACCTGCAGTTTTAAAAACTGCAGGTTTCTTTTTGATTTTAAAGACTGATTGTTCGATAGGGAGGCAAACCTTTTTGTTTAATTAGCACCCATCAGGGTATAAATACACTTAAGGAGAATTATCGGAAAAATAGGAGGAGGAAGAAGCATGGGAAAAACATTATATGGTGTTTTTAATACGGAAAGTGAAATGATCCAGGCTATACAATCCCTCAAGGAAAAGGGGGTCCATGAAGGGGAAATAACGGTAATGGCTGATAGGAAAGAAGATTTGGATTTCGTCAATGAAAAGCCTGTTCCCGATGTCGACGTCGTTACTAAATCTAACGAGGATTCCTTCATTGATAAGATGAGACACTTTTTCATGAACGAGGGTTCTGAAGATATAAGGAACCGACTAGGTGAATTAGGACTATCCGATAGTGAAGCCACCGCTTATATAAATGAAGTGGAGGCCGGAAAATATCTGATTCTTTTAGATGAATCGGAAACCGTTTCAGCACGGGAGAGCATAACTTCCAATCGCATGGAGGATACGGACGAACCTGCAGAGAATCCGCTTAAAACAGGGGTGGTGAACAATCCGGACCCGAACCTTTTTCCTGAAACAACAGCGAATGCCTATCAAACAGGGGAAGTGGAAGCACAGCCAGGAAGAACCGAAGAACTTCATGGGAATTCCGCCAACATCTTTGAAAATGAAGAGCTGGATACGAAGCGGGCTCAAGAAAGGGAAATCTGGGGGAATTCCACAGAAAAATTCAAGAAGCAAAAACCAGGGAATCATGAAGGGACACTGGCAAGCGACCCGCATGCAGAACCGTTTTCTGCCGATACTGACAAAGCCCTTGATGCTCAAGGTTCAATGAATCGGACTCTTAGCCCGAAGGCTAGCGGGCAGCAAGAGGAAGGCTTGCAGGATGAATATATCAAAAATCGAATCAATACCGACAATCTGTAATACGCAAAAAGAACAGCCTGCACAAGGCTGTTCTTCAGTTTGTAGATAAAGAGGGAATGGAAAATATAGCTATCATCAAATGATGTTCCAGAACCAACTGACCCAAAGCATCATTTTCAATTCCTCAGATCTGATTTCTATCTAGTTGATTGGGAGGAAGGTGCAAAGCCCCCTGACCGCCCGCGGAAAACGAGTGCCTGGAATGGAAATCAACGTCCAAATTGTACAAGCCCATTAAGAAACTGTAGGCAAACTCGATTTTTCATCTAGTTTGTTTCCAGACCGTTATTTTAAAAAACCCTTTAGGCAGAGGGTTCCCTCGTTCATTTCAATAGACTATTTGCTTGTTTATTGATAAAGCCGCAAGGTATAATGACAAAGGAATTTTATTTTTAGTAGAGTAACAAGGAGAGGGAGAAACATGGAAAAAAACGTATATGGTGTTTTTGACTCTAATCCGGAACTACTTGCTGCAATTCAAGACTTAAAAGCTAAAGGCATATCTGGCACCCAAATGACAGTGGCAGCTGATATAAAAAATTATGTGCAGCTTGGAAATGAACATACGGATATACTGATCATTGCCAATCAGGATAAGGAAGACACGCTTTTTTTGAAAATTTTCCACTACTTCACAGATGAAGGATCTGGAGATTTACGCAGCTTTTTCACGAAATACGGCTACTCTTTTGCTGAGACAAAAGCGATGCTTGAAGAAGTGAGCGCAAAAAAATTCATCTTGCTGCTTGATGAAGAAGTCTCCATCGAAGGACTGAAGGCTGGCGAAGCGAGATCAAAAAAATAACAGCCGTTGAAGGCTGTTATTTTTTTAATCCTGCTTCGAGGGCAGTGATCATTTCCTGTTTTTCCTGCTCAGATGAATTTTGCCAGATTACCTCGAATAATACTCCCAATCCAGGAAGCATTTTTTCCTCGCCATTTTGTATGGCATCAACAATCGTGTCTTCCAGCTGCTCTTGCGAATTTCCAGATACATTTTGGATGATCGCATTACGTAAGTTTAAATTCATAATTATTCCTCCTCTAACACATAATGACTGACATTAATAGCATTTCACAAACTCGCATGCAATATGTATGTGAATTGCGTTATAATAGGAAAATCAGTGTGAAGTTAAAGGAGCGTTTACCCTTGAAATATATCGAATCCGTAAAAAACCCGCAAGTAAAGCAATGGAAAAAACTTTTGACGAAAAAAGAACGGGATAAAACAGGTAAATATTTAGTCGAGGGCTTTCACCTAGTTGAAGAAGCCTTAAAAGAAGAAATCGTCTTGGAAGTGATCATCAATGAAGAAACTGAAATGCCTGCCCATTTTAAGGTGGAAGGCACAGAACTCATTTATGTGAAAAATGATATTATGAAGGCGATTTGCGATACCGAAGCCCCGCAGGGAATTGCTGCGGTTTGTGAACAGAAATCAACGAGCATGGCATCCATCAATCCCGATAAGCTATTGTTGATCGATGCCGTCCAAGATCCGGGGAATATTGGAACGATGATCAGGACAGCGGATGCAGCTGGAATCGATGCGGTCATACTAGGCGAAGGGTGTGCTGACTTGTATAATCCCAAAGTGGTCCGTTCGACGCAAGGGAGCCTCTTCCATATGCCTGTCATTAAAGGGAGCCTATCCGAAATCATCGATGAGCTGAAGCAAAGCGGCACACCGGTTTATGGCACGGCATTAGAAGGGGCATCGCCATTTGAAGAAGTGGAAAAGTCTTCCCGATTTGCCCTGCTGGTCGGTAATGAAGGCCAAGGAGTATCAAAGGAATTATTGGAGAAAACGACTAAAAACCTCTATATTCCCATCTACGGAAAAAGCGAATCATTGAATGTGGGGATCGCTGCCGGGATTTTAATGTACCATTTACGAAAATCGATTTGAAACGGCCGAAGAATTATAATATAATAAAACAGAATTTTATAATGAAACGACGATGACAAAGAGTAGTAGCTTAAAGTTAACCATAACCAGGGAGAAAATGCCTTGACTGAAAGCATTTTTATGGCACTGCTTAAGTGAATTCACCTTTCGAGTTGGCATTGGGAAGACAGATTGTCTGAAAAATGTTCCGGTGAAGAGCCGTTATTTTTAATGAAGTGAGTGCAGAAGTTTATTTGTGCACTAATAAGGGTGGTACCGCGATACATAAACCTCGTCCCTTTAGGGATCGGGGTTTTTTTGTGTTCATTTTTACAAAAGGAAAATAAAGGAGGAAGACATGATGCAGGAACGTTTACTAGAACTGCAGGAAGAAGCGTTGCAAAAAGTTGCCGCCGCTTCCGAATTAAAAGAACTGAATGAAGTCCGTGTTGCTTATTTAGGGAAAAAAGGGCCAATCACTGAGGTATTGCGCGGCATGGGTAAATTATCTGCCGAAGAACGTCCGAAAATCGGGGCACTAGCCAATGATGTACGGGAAGCGATCGCAACAAAGATCGAGGAGAAACAAAAAGCGCTTGAAACTGCGGCAGTCAATGCCAAGCTAGCAACTGAAACGATTGACGTCACACTTCCAGGACGTCCGGTAAACAAGGGGAATCTACACCCATTAACACGTGTCGTGGAAGAAATCGAAGACCTATTCATCGGGATGGGTTATACCGTTGCAGAAGGTCCTGAAGTCGAAAGCGACTACTACAACTTCGAGGCACTTAACTTGCCAAAAAGCCATCCGGCACGTGATATGCAGGATTCCTTCTACATCACGGATGAAATCCTTATGCGTACTCACACTTCACCTGTTCAAGCCAGAACGATGGAAAAACATAAAGGTCAAGGTCCTGTTAAAATCATTTGCCCAGGAAAAGTATATCGCCGTGATAATGATGATGCGACACACTCCCATCAATTCCAGCAAATTGAAGGCTTGGTCATCGATGAGAACATCAGCATGAGCGACCTGAAAGGAACGCTAGACGTATTTGCGAAAAAAGTATTCGGGCAAGACCGTGAAATCCGTCTTCGTCCAAGTTTCTTCCCATTTACGGAGCCTTCCGTCGAAGTGGACATTTCTTGTAAAATCTGCGGAGGTAAAGGCTGCAGCGTTTGTAAACAAACAGGCTGGATCGAAGTGCTTGGCGGCGGGATCGTTCATCCGAATGTCCTTGAAATGGCTGGCTTCGATTCCAAGAAATATTCTGGATTCGCATTTGGAATCGGCGTGGAACGGATTGCCATGTTGAAGTACGGTGTGGACGATATCCGTCATTTCTATACGAATGATGTTCGATTCTTAAAACAATTCAACCATCACGAAGCATAAATTTTTATTTTAAAAAGGAGGACCTACCATGTTTGTTTCATATAAATGGTTACAAGATTATGTTGACCTTTCAGGCATCAATGCGACGGAGCTAGCTGACAAAATCACGAAAAGCGGCATTGAGGTTGAAGGGGTGGAAAAGAAAAGTGAAGGGCTAAAAGGGGTCGTCATCGGGCATGTCTTAGAACGTGAACAGCATCCAAATGCGGATAAATTGAATAAATGCCAAGTTGATATCGGGGCCGAAAATCCCGTTCAGATCATCTGTGGAGCACCGAATGTCGATAAAGGCCAAAAAGTCGCAGTCGCTACTGTTGGCGCAGTCCTTCCAGGTAATTTCAAAATCAAGAAAGCGAAACTTCGTGGAGAGGAATCGCACGGGATGATTTGCTCGCTTCAAGAATTGGGCTTCGAATCCAAGCTTGTTTCCAAGGATTACGCTACAGGTATCTTCGTTTTCCCTAATGATGTGGAAGTAGGGAGAGATGCATTGGAGGAACTTGGTTTAAGTGATGAAGTGCTGGAACTTGGGCTGACTCCAAACCGCTCCGACGCATTGAGCATGCTTGGTGTTGCATATGAAGTGGGAGCCATTCTAGGCCGGGAAGTGAAATGGCCGGTTGTCGAGAAAGAAGAGGCAGCTGAAAAAGCAACTGATTATATCAGTGTCAAAGTGGAAGCGAAAGAAGATAACCCGATATACATGGCTAAAATCATCAAGGATGTTAAGATCGGACCCTCACCGCTTTGGATGCAAACTAGATTGATGTCTGCAGGCATCCGACCTCATAATAATGTGGTGGATATCACGAACTACATTTTGCTTGAATACGGACAACCGCTCCATGCCTTTGATTATGACCGCTTTGGTTCAAAGGAAATCGTCATCCGCAGAGCGAAGGATGCTGAAAAAATCGTAACATTGGATGAAGCGGAACGCACTTTGACACCTGACCATTTAGTGATCACAAATGGCAGCGAGCCTGTTGCGATTGCTGGTGTGATGGGCGGAGCGGATTCCGAAGTGAAAAATGATACGACGAACATCATTCTTGAAAGTGCATATTTTGCAGGTACAGTAGTTCGCAAAGCTTCAAAGGACCATGGATTACGCAGTGAAGCCAGTGCCCGCTTTGAAAAAGGCGTCGACCCGGCCCGTGTTCGTGAAGCTGGAGAACGTGCTGCACAATTGATTGCACAATATGCAGGCGGAACAGTCTTACAAGGAGCAGCAGAGGTTGATGGATTGACAATGGAACCTGCTGTCATTAGCATCACTCTTGAAAAAATCAACACACTTCTTGGAACAAGCATGACCGTATCAGTTGTGGAGTCAATCTTCAAACGTCTGCAATTCGGAGTGGAACTTGACAATGAAACGTTCACGATCACTGTCCCGACGCGCCGTGGCGATATTACGATTGAAGCTGATTTAGTCGAAGAGGCTGCACGTTTATATGGATATGATAATATTCCCGCTACACTGCCAATCGGTTCTGCTACCCCAGGCCATTTGACAGACTATCAAATTAAACGGCGGAAAGCACGCCGTACACTAGAAGGCGCAGGCCTTTATCAAGCGGTGACCTATTCACTTACAAGCCAGGAAAAAGCGTCCCAATTCGCATTGGAAGCTAGAGAATCCATACGATTAGCAATGCCAATGAGTGAAGAAAGAAGCCAGCTGCGTTTAAGCATCGTGCCTCAATTGCTCGAAGTCGTGAAATATAACAATGCCCGCCAAATTGATTCACTGGCACTGTACGAAATCGGATCGGTATTCTTTAAGCGTGACGAACAAGAACTGCCTGAAGAAAAAGAACATATTGCTGGAGCAATCACCGGCCTTTGGGAGTCGCATCTATGGCAAGGTGAAAAGAAACCAGTAGATTTCTTTGTAGCCAAAGGCGTGATCGAAGCATTATTCGATACACTTGGATTAGCTGATCAAATCAGTTACCGCCAAGCGGAAATCAACGACATGCATCCAGGACGGACAGCGGAAGTTCTATTGAATGGTGAAGTAATTGGCTTTATCGGCCAAGTGCACCCAACTGTCCAAAAAGACTTGGATATTAAAGAAACATACATTTTCGAACTTTCCTTAAAAGCATTGGCCGAAGCAGAAGTCGCGCCGATTGCTTACCAAACCATTCCGCGCTATCCATCAACCACACGCGATATCGCGCTCGTTGTGGATCAAGCTACGAAAGCCGGGGACATTCAAGATATTATTGAAGAAGCCGGTGGCAAACTGCTGAAAGAAGTGAGCATCTTCGACTTATACGAAGGTGATAGAATGGAGGAAGGCAAGAAATCCATTGCCTACTCACTGAAATACTTCGACCCGGAACGTACTCTAACGGACGAGGACATTACAAAAGCACATGATAAAGTGCTTGAAGCCGTTAAAGAAAAAGCTGGCGCAGAGCTAAGAGGATAAAACCAAAAAGACAGCTCCCTGAATCATGGGGAGCTGTCTTTTTGGATTTCACGAGTAAACGGCGTAAATTCACGATAAAAAACCGCGTAAACTCACAAGTACGGCGTGAATTCACGGGTAAACCGCACAAACTCACGAGAAAATGGCGGCTGTTCAGGAAGATCAGCCGCTTTCTTCTATTTTTGATATTTCTGTTGATATAGCCGCTTCGCTTTTTCCGTGTTGGCAAAATGGGTTTTCGTGAATTCGTGTAATGAATCGATTCCTTTTTCGTGAATCAATCTTGCGGCCGCTTCATCGACTGCAAATCCGGCACCTTTAGGGATTTTGAATCCGGCTTTTTCACTCAGCAAGTCAAAGCGTTTGACGAATGCATATCGGGCCAGGATGGATGCGGCTGCTACTCCAAGGTGGATCCCTTCCGCTTTTGTGCATAGATAGGTGGCATTAGCTTGGAATAGTTCTTGGCCTTTTAGGTAATTGAAAAACACCTCTGGTTGAGCGAATTGATCAATAAGGACGGCTTCCGCTTGTTCTGGCTGGATTTTTTGCATGAGGTGCTTGATTGCTTGGTTATGGAGGAGTGCCTTCATTTTTCCCTGTGACATTCCCTTAGCCTGGAGCGCATTATATTTCGGGTTGTCGCATGTGAGCAGGCTGAATGGCACTACATCCTTAATCTGTTTGGCAATGTCGATGATCTGTGGATCTTTCAGATTTTTGGAATCCTGGACACCAAGCTCCTTCAATAGAGCGAGTTGCTCCTTTTTGGCATATACGGCTACGACGGTCATCGGGCCGAAATAGTCTCCTGTTCCGACCTCGTCTGAACCAATTACTGACATGGTTCCGATATTTGCAGGCGGCGAGTATCGATGGACGTTGACCGATGCAGAGGATGCCGTTTTTTTCTTTGGAGCCGCAGCAGTGGAACCTTTTTGCCATTTTACCGCTTCTAATTCGGCATTCTTACCTTGAAAAAGGACCTTCCCGGATTTATAGGCCGTCACTGTACAAAGCGGCGGTTTGGCGGAAAAGATGCTCCCCGGCGGCTGCTTGGCGACCAAGGATGAAGAATAATGGGACTTCATCGCCTTTATTTGTTCAGGGCTGATAAGTAAAACTACATGGGACATAATGGGTTAGCTCCTAACTTCATTTTGTTTAATAGGTAATCTTCTTCCTGAATTCGATATCGTTTGACAAATTATTGAAATTTTAATGCAAGAAATGACGATGTACTCTCTTTCATGACGAAAAACTTCATGATATGATAGAATTAGGATTGTTTAGATTGGGGGCATCATTTTGTCAGACGATAAACGAAATAAAACAACAGTTGATATATACGGACAGCCATATACAATCGTCGGCACAGAAAGCGCAAGTCATATGCGCCTGGTCGCTTCGATGGTTGACGAAAAAATGAGAGAAATCAGGATGAAAAATCCATACTTGGATACAAGCAAGCTAGCGGTGCTAACGGCCGTGAATACCATCCATGAATATATTAAATTAAAAGATGAACTAGACCAGCTTCAACTGGAATTAAAGAGAGAGAAGGACTGAGTACATGCTTGATTTAGCAATTCTGGCCATTCTTTTAATCGGTTTATTAATCGGTTTAAAGCGTGGCTTCATTTTACAAACGGTTCATATGACAGGGTTCATTGTAGCCTTCATCGTCGCCTATGTATTTTACGGAGATCTTGCTCCCAATTTGAAATTGTGGATTCCGTTCCCAACGATGGGTGATTCCTCGACCCTTAATATGTTTTTCGATACAGTCGGGCTTGATACGGCGTATTACAATGCAATTGCCTTTGCAATCATTTTCTTTGCTGCCAAGATTCTTTGGCAAATGATAGGATCCATGCTCAATTTCATTACCCATCTACCGATATTAAAGCAGCTTAACCGCTGGGGCGGAGGGATATTAGGTTTTCTCGAAGTCTATCTTATCATGTTTATTATATTATATATAGCTGCCATGCTGCCAATGGATTCCATCCAGAAATCATTAACTGGCTCATTTCTGGCAGAATCGATCGTGAAACATACGCCGTTCCTTTCCGAGCAAGTGAAGGAACTTTGGTTTCATGATGTAAAACAATCTTAATGTCAGTATAAGAGGGCCTGCCTCCCGTGTTCAAAGTCCTGGATTCCTATACTTTGAACACGGGGGAGGCCCCTTTTTATGCAGCAGCATGCATCTTCCTTCTATTTGATTCGAAAGTTAAGAATCTGACTGCTTGTACTTTACCTCCAAGAAAGGTATCTTTAAGAAAGTGAACATGGGACACCCTACTAATTTTTTCGGCGGTGAATTAAATGACAATTAATAAAAAAGATATCATTAAATTATTAGAAAAGATTGCAATATATATGGAACTAAAAGGAGAGAACCCGTTCAAGGTTTCAGCTTTCCGAAAGGCAGCGGGCGCCTTGGAAACGGATGACCGGAGCCTTTCGGAGATCGAAGATTTCACCGCTTTGAATGGAATCGGGAAAGGAACGGCATCCGTCATCGAAGAGTATATAAATGAGGGGAAATCGACTGTACTTGAAGAGCTTCAGGAGCAGGTGCCAAAAGGATTGATTCCGCTTCTGCAGCTACAAGGTTTGGGCGGGAAGAAAATTGCCAAGCTTCATAAAGAACTGCATGTCAATGATGTGAATGATCTTAAAATCGCCTGTGTAGAAGGCAGGGTCGCGGCACTTGCCGGTTTCGGCAAAAAAACGGAAGAGAAGATCCTGTCTGCAATTGCCGAGGCGGGTTCAAGGCCGGATCGGCTGCCTCTTGCCTTCATGAGGCCGATTGCGGCTGATATTGAAACGGCACTCGCTAACATGGAATACATCATCCGTTCTTCCAGGGCGGGCAGTATCCGGCGTATGAGGGAAACGATCAAGGACCTCGATTTCATCATCTCGACAGATCATCCCGAAGAGGTTAAGAATCAACTGCTTGCATTAAAAGGGATAAAACAGGTGATTGCGGCCGGTGATACAAAGGTATCGGTCGTGCTTGATTATGAATATGATATTTCTGTTGATTTCCGAATCGTTAAGGATAAGGAATTCATCACGACACTCCATCATTTTACAGGTTCGAAGGATCACAATGTGCGGATGCGCCAGCTTGCTAAAGATCGCGGAGAGAAAATCAGCGAATATGGGGTGGAAGTGACTGAAACCGGTGATGTATTGACGTTTGAAACGGAAGAACAATTTTATAATCATTTTGACCTTCCTTTCATTCCGCCAGAAATACGTGAAGACGGAACGGAAGTGGAGCATTATGATGCTAAAGAACCTCTCATATCTTTAGAGGCCATTAAAGGTGATCTGCATATGCATACCACATGGAGTGATGGGGCTCATACGATAGAAGAAATGATTGAAGCATGCCGTGCAAAAGGGTATCGATATATGGCCATCACCGATCATTCGCAATATCTGAAAGTGGCGAACGGCTTGACCGCGGAGCGTTTACGTGAACAAAAACGGATCATCCATGAACTTAATGAAAAATACACTGATTTTACCGTTCTTTCTGGGATAGAGATGGATATACTTCCTGATGGGACACTTGATTATGACGATGAGCTGCTTGCAGAGATGGATTTGGTGATCGCGTCGATTCACTCAAGCTTTTCACAGCCTCGGGAAACGATCATGGAGCGCTTAAAAACGGCTCTGAATAATCCGCATGTAGATATCATCGCCCATCCAACGGGAAGGATCATCGGCAGACGCACCGGTTATGATGTGGATATAGAGATGCTGATCGAACTGGCCCGTGAAACGAATACTGCCTTGGAATTGAATGCGAATCCGAACCGATTGGATTTGGCACCTCCGCATCTGCGCAAGGCGCAGGAAGCAGGCGTTCCGATCGTGATCAATACGGATGCCCACAGCATCGACATGCTTGAACATATGCCTGTTGGGGTCTCGTCAGCCAAAAAGGGCTGGATTAAAGAATCCACGGTTCTTAATGCAAGGGATACGGATGGATTATTGGCGTTTTTAAAGAGAAATGATTAACTATTTGCCCATAAATAAGGAGGAGCTTTAACTCCATGCATAATAAAGCTTTAAAGACATTGGAATTTCATAAAATAAAAGAACAATTAATCTCACACGCATCCTCATCCATAGGAAAAGAGAAGGCAGAGCAATTGATGCCCTCCACGGATTTTGAAGAAGTGTCGAGATGGCAGGAAGAAACAGATGAGGCAGCCAAAATCGTAAGGTTGAAAGGTAACTTGCCATTGGGCGGAATTTTCGATATCCGTCCACATGCGAAAAGGGCACAGATTGGCGGAATGCTCTCACCGATGGAACTTATGGAACTTGCGAGTACGATTCGTGCCGGCAGGATCCTCAGCCGTTTCTTCGAAGAACTCGCAGAGCAGGAAATTGATGTTCCGCTTTTAGCCGAATATATCGATTCCCTTCATCCATTGATTGATTTGCAGCAGGAAATTACGTTTGCAGTAAGCGAACATGGCGAAGTGATGGATTCTGCCAGCGACAAGCTTCGTACCCTAAGAAACCAAATTCGGACGAACGAAAGCCGTGTTAGGGAAAAACTGGAAAGTATGATCCGTTCTTCCAATGCATCAACAATGTTATCCGATGCCATCATCACCATCCGGAATGACCGATTCGTCATCCCGGTGAAACAGGAATACCGCAGTGTATATGGCGGGATCATTCATGATCAATCATCATCAGGGCAGACGTTGTTCATTGAACCGCAAGCAATCGTTCAGCTGAATAATGTCCTGCAGGAAACCCGAGTGAAGGAAACTCAGGAAATAGAACGGATATTGGTCGAACTATCGGAAAAAGTCGGTGCGTTCACCCCTGAATTGCTTCATAATGTCAAAGTGCTTGCACAAATCGATTTCCTTGTCGCCAAGGCAAAGTATGCAAAAGCGATAAAAGGATCCAAGCCGATTCTGAATAATGAGGGTCGCGTAAAATTATTCAAAGCGAAACACCCGCTCATTCCGAGTGATGTTGTTGTGGCCAATGATATTTTTCTTGGTGATGAATTTACGACAATCGTCATCACCGGTCCGAATACAGGTGGTAAGACGGTTACCCTGAAAACGATTGGCCTTTGTACGTTAATGGCCCAGTCCGGTCTGCAAATCCCTGCACTGGATGGTTCCGAAACGGCTGTGTTTTCCTCTGTTTATGCAGATATTGGCGATGAACAGTCGATTGAACAAAGCTTAAGTACATTCTCTTCGCATATGGTCAATATTGTCGATATCCTTAAGCATGTCGATTATGACAGTCTTGTTTTATTCGATGAGCTTGGAGCGGGAACTGATCCACAGGAAGGTGCAGCTTTGGCCATTTCCATTTTGGATGAAGTGTATAAGCGCGGAGCACGTGTGATTGCAACGACACATTACCCGGAATTAAAAGCGTATGGATATGATCGGGAAGGCGTCATTAATGCAAGCGTGGAATTTAATGTGGAAACCTTGAGTCCCACCTATAAACTTTTGATCGGTGTACCAGGGCGGAGTAATGCGTTTGAAATTTCGAAGCGCCTTGGTTTGGAAGAAAACGTGATAAGCAACGCCCGCAGTCATATTGGTGAGGATACGAATAAAGTTGAAAATATGATAGCGTCCCTTGAAGACAGCCGCAAGAAGGCCGAAGAAGAGGAGATGGAAGCCAAGAATCACCTCAAGCAGGCGGAAATTCTTCATAAAGACCTGCAAAAGCAAATTGATGAGTACCATGAAGAACGGGATGCGATGGTTGAAAAGGCAGCAAAAGAGGCAGCGGCAATCGTTGAAAATGCACAAAAGGAAGCGGAAGCGATCATTGCCGACTTACGTAAACTGCGTCTTGAAAAGCATGCCGATGTTAAAGAGCATGAACTGATCGATGCCAAAAAGCGGCTTGAAGAAGCAGCGCCTAAAGTGAAAAAAACATCAAATAAAGCTGCGAGGCCGCTTGATAAAAGCTTGAAACCTGGAGATGAAGTAAAGGTCGTAAGCTTTGGTCAAAAAGGTCACTTGATTGAGAAGGTCTCAAATAATGAATGGCAGGTTCAGATCGGCATCATGAAAATGAAGGTGAAGGAGTCTGACCTGGAATTCATCAAGAGCACAAAAGTAAAAGAAACAAAGCCGCTTACCACAATCAAAGGCCGCGATTATCACGTTAGCGTCGAACTTGACCTTCGTGGAGAACGCTTTGAAAATGCAATATCAAGAGTGGAAAAGTATGTTGATGATGCTCTTTTGGCCGGTTATTCGAGTGTCTCCATCATTCATGGTAAAGGAACGGGGGCTCTTCGGTCCGGGGTCCAGGAATACTTGAAAAATCACCGCTCTGTCAAAAGGATTCGCTTCGGCGAAGCTGGTGAAGGCGGAACAGGTGTTACGGTGGTGGAATTTAAATAAAGGAAAGCGGTCACTCCGGCAATTCAGCCAAGCCGGGTGGCTAGTTACCATTCGGGAGTTGGACCATGGAGAACATGTGGGAAAATGAATATGTATATATAGCTGCTCGTTACAGTGTCGTTATTCTGTGCATGATTGTTTTTTTAGCCATTTTTGAACTTGTCACAAAGTACAAGAACTGGGAGGAAATCAAACAGGGAAACCTTTCTGTCGCGTTGGCAACAGGTGGTAAAATTTTTGGGATCGCCTATGTATTCCAACAGTCCATTCTCCATCAGAATTCGCTTCTTACCATGATTGGCTGGGGCGTATACGGTTTTGTCCTGCTGTTGATCGGTTATTTCATTTTTGAATTTATGACTCCTGGATTTAAAATAGATGAAGAGATACAAAAAGATAATCGGGCAGTTGGATTCCTATCGATGATCATATCAATCGCATTATCTTTTGTCATCGGCGCCGGAATTTCTTAATGCCCTTCATGAGAGGGAGTAAGCTGTGGAGAAACTTGCAAAAGTCTTAATAGTTTGTTGCGGAATCTTTTTTCTGTTTGGAATCATTTATATGACATTGTTCAATTGAAGCGGCCATTGTGCCGCTTCTTTTATTTGAACTCTATTAAAAGATATAATAATAATGGTCAATTAGACTTTTGGAGAGGAGGAGGAATATGGATCAGTCCAAATTGATACAGAAGATTGAAGAATTATCGCTGAATGCTTTGCCGGCCTTGCAAACGCAAATCTATGACGGATGGGTTATCCGGTTTGCGGATGGATATACGAAACGGGCGAATTCTATCATCCCCATCTATACATCGAATGAAAATGTGAAAAAGAAAATTATGAATTGTGAACAATTATGTTTTGCAAGGAATGATAAGGCAGTGTACAAAATGACTCCACAGGCAATGCCTATCAACTTGGATCGTGTACTGGAAGAGTCTGGGTATGCCCTTGAGGGAACAACAAGTGTCCAGGTATTGAATTTGGCAGAAACGGAATCACCGAATGAAACCAATGTCATAAAGCATGATCATTTACATGATGAATGGTTTCAAGAATTCTGCCTGCTAAGTAATCTTAATGATGATGATCAAACCATCCTGAAAAAGATGTTAAGGAATATCATCCCAAAAACATGCTTTATGTTGTTGACTGATGAGGGTGGAACCGTGACAGCAAGTGGACTGGGTGTTTTGGAAGACGAATACATAGGCCTGTACAATATCATTACCCATAAAAACTTTCGAAACCAAGGCAATGGTGCAATACTCATTAGTAATCTATTGCATTGGGGGAAAGAAAACGGAGCAAAAAATGCATATCTTCAGGTGATAGAAACGAACGATCCTGCTCTAAGCTTGTACGGAAAATTGGGGTTTGAAGAAAAATATAAGTATTGGTACAGAATTAAAACTAAGGAGTAGAACCTCTCCTTTCAGTAGACGAAAAAAGGAGGATCGGAATGCCCCCACCCCGATCCGTGAACAAATTAGAGAAGGCCAATTTACCTTCATTTATTATTCCAAAAAGTTCCATCTGGTTTCGGGAATCCGCTCCCTTTCCGCCGACTGTCTGCCAAGCCTCCTCGACGCAAGCGTCTGTGGGGTCTCGGCTAGCCAGTTATTCGGCAGGAGTGTCGCAAATTTCTTCAATCTAAAGAGGGTATCATTCGTATAATCAAGTGAAAAACATAAAAGATGATAAATTTTCTTCTGCATTCTGAAAGGGGTAGAATTACTCCTTTTTTTGTTTTTCATCCAATTACCCCTGTGGTTGGCATAGGACATATAAGCTGGCCTGCTTCTCATCATAAGGTCTTTAGACTCTGAAATTCGCCAATTGTAAGAAAATCCCGATTGTATTATAATGATAAAGAGTATTGAGAATATTCAGAAGGAGGGGGCAAATGAGCAATAAGCCTTGGCAAGCTATTTATCCTGAACAGATACCAGCTGTATTGTCGTACGAAGATAAACCTCTTTATTCTTTTTTGAAGGAATCGGCCGAAGAATTCCCTGATAAAGTATCGATTCATTTCCAGGGAAAAGAATTAACTTTCCGGGAAGTGCATGAATCTGCTTTAAAGTTTGCAGCCTATTTAAAAAGTATCGGTCTTCAAAAAGGTGAACGCGTTGCCGTCATGCTTCCTAACTGCCCACAGGGTGTCATAAGCTTTTTTGGGATATTGATAGCTGGCGGAGTCGTCGTTCAAACGAACCCAACCTATACTGAACGTGAATTAGAATATCAAATGAAAGATTCCGGAGCGAAAATAATCTTAGCAATGGATATTTTGTTTCCCCGTGTCTCAGCAGTCGCTTCAAGAACTGATATAGAACATATAATTGTAACCGCTATCAAGGAATATTTGCCTTTTCCGAAAAATCTTATCTATCCTTTTATTCAAAAAAAGCAATACGGCATTGTCATCAATGTGGAGCATGAAGGGAATCATCATTTATTTTCCGAAATCATGAAACAAAAGATCACTGAAGAAGTCGTCACTGTGCCGATCGATGTGGATAATGACCTTGCCCTTTTGCAATATACAGGCGGGACAACAGGCTTTCCCAAAGGGGTCATGCTTACGCATAAGAACTTGCTGGCAAATACGAAAATGTGCAATGCATGGCTTTATAAAAATAAGCGCGGTGAGGAAAGGATCCTTGCGATTCTGCCTTTCTTCCATGTGTACGGTATGACTACAGTCTTGGTTCTTTCCGTCATGGAAGGGAACACCATGATCATCATGCCAAAGTTTGATGTCGAAGCGACGCTTAAAACGATCCAAAAACAGAAACCGACCATGTTTCCAGGAGCGCCCACCATGTATATCGGTCTCTTGAACCATCCGGATATCGCTAAATATGATCTTTCTTCCATCAATGCCTGTATAAGCGGTTCTGCATCATTGCCCTTAGAGGTTCAAGAGCAGTTTGAGAAAATTACCGGCGGGAAGCTTGTTGAAGGCTATGGACTTTCAGAAACCTCACCGGTGACCCATGCTAATTTCATTTGGGATCAGCCGCGTGTAAAAGGGAGCGTTGGACTTCCGTGGCCAGACACTGACTCGGCGATTCTGTCGCTGGAATCATATGAAGAGCTTCCTCCGAATGAAATAGGCGAAATTGCCATAAAAGGACCACAGGTAATGAAAGGTTATTGGAACCGTCCGGATGAAACGGAAAATACCTTTAAAAATGGCTGGCTGCTTACTGGCGATCTGGGTTATATGGATGAGCAGGGGTTCTTTTATGTGGTAGAGAGGAAAAAGGATACAATCATTGCAGGCGGTTTCAATATATATCCACGTGAGGTGGAAGAGGTGCTATACGAGCATGAGGCCATACAGGAAGTGGTTGTGGCTGGCATCCCTGACCCTTATCGAGGTGAGACCGTCAAGGCCTATGTCGTACTGAAAAAAAATGCCAGGGTCACTGAAGAGGAATTGAATGAATTTGCCAGAAAGAACCTGGCTTCCTATAAGGTGCCGCGAAGCTATGAATTCAAGGATGAACTTCCTAAAACGACGATAGGAAAGATCCTGAGAAGAGTCCTTATCGAGGAAGAAAAGAAAAAAATGTCCGAGGAAAGAAAAGAAGCTTAAACAAGCATCCCCTTTTAACGGAGCAGCGGAAGAGGGCTCCGTTTTGCAAAACAGCTGGACAAGCTATGGATGGGGGCTGTACAATGAACAGAAGTGGAATGGCAGGACCTAGAAGTTTTTGCTTGACAGTAAAGGGCCGTCATTTTATGATAGAAATATGAATGATGGTTCATTCATTTTTCTGAAAGGGGACATCCAGTGAAAAGCAACAGACCAAAGTATAATCAAATTATTGATGCGGCCGTTATTGTCATTGCCCAAAACGGTTACTATCAAGCCCAAGTATCCAAAATCGCCAAGCAGGCAGGCGTAGCGGATGGCACCATATATCTTTATTTTAAAAATAAAGAAGATATCTTAATATCATTATTCCATGAAAAGATGGGCTATTTTGTGGAACAGATCGAAGAAGAACTAAAAGGAAAGACCACTGCTTCGGAAAAACTGCATGTGCTCATCCAAAAACATTTTCAAAACCTTTCAGAAGACGTGAATTTAGCAATTGTCACCCAGTTGGAATTAAGACAGTCGAATAAAGAATTGCGCCTTAGAATCAATGATGTGTTAAGAGGGTATTTAAATTTAATCGATCAGATCATTATAGAAGGAAAAGAGAACGGCGAATTCTTGCCTGATTTAAATAATTTACTTGCCAGGCAGATGATTTTTGGAACGATTGATGAAACTGTGACGACTTGGGTCATGAATGAGCAAAAGTATTCGCTTCCTGACCTTGCACCAGACGTTCACCGCCTGCTAATTGGCGGCTGTGTCCTGAAAAGTTAACGATTTTAATAGAGGATGGCTAGCCATCCTCGAAAGAATCGGTTAATTCTGCTTCTAGCTTTAACTGGAAGTGATACATATGGAATTTTCAAAAAAGTTTGACTAGCATGCCTGGAGGGATTGATATGGAATATCTTAAGCTTTCTGTCGAAAATCATGTCGCTTTTATAACGATTGATCATGCACCAGCAAATGCACTTTCTTCGGCTATCATCGGAGAGCTTTCGCAGGCCTTCGATCAATTTGAGAAAGACGAAGCCGTACGGGTTGTCCTTCTTCATGGAGAAGGAAGATTCTTCTCTGCAGGAGCAGACATTAAAGAGTTTACGGAAGTGAAAAACGGGAAAGCTTTCGAGAAGCTGACCAAGAATGGTCAATCTGTATTTGAGAAAATCGAATCTTTTCCAAAGCCAGTCATTGCAGCCATCCATGGAGCTGCGCTTGGCGGGGGATTGGAGCTGGCTATGGCCTGTCACATCCGTTTAGTCACCGAAAGGGCTAAACTTGGTTTGCCTGAACTGCAGTTGGGCTTAATCCCCGGGTTTGCCGGGACGCAACGTCTTCCTCGTTATGTAGGCATGGCAAAGGCGGCTGAAATGCTGTTTACAAGTGAACCGATTTCAGGTACCCAAGCTGTGCAATGCGGATTGGCGAATCATGCCTTCACGGATGAAGAACTGATTCCGAAAGCTAAGGAACTAGCCAATAAAATTGCTAAGAAAAGCCCGCTGGCATTAAAGTCGGCCATTGAGTTATTGAATTATTCCAAGCATGATTCCTACCATAAAGGTGTGGAAAGGGAAGCCGCCCTCTTTGGCCAGGCTTTCGATACTGCTGATGCACAGGAAGGAATCGCCGCTTTCATTGAAAAAAGGGAAGCTGTATTCAAAGGGAAATGATCATTCGGCATAAATAACTATTTTTATATATCATGCAGGATTTTGATGAAATCTGTAGAACATTACTATATATCAATAAAATTCATAATCTTCAAAACTCAAATCATTCGGGAGGTATTATCGTGAACATTTATGTACTGCTGAAAAGAACATTTGATACAGAAGAAAAAATCACACTATCCAACGGGAAAATTAATGAGGATGGAGCAGAATTCATCATTAATCCATACGATGAGTACGCAGTTGAAGAAGCAATCCAGGTACGTGATGCACAAGGCGGAGAAGTTACGGTTATTTCTGTCGGAACGGAAGAGGCTGAAAAGCAATTACGCACAGCGCTGGCAATGGGTGCTGACAAAGCCGTATTGATAAATATAGAAGACGACATAGAAAATGGCGACCAGTTCACGACTGCCAAAATTATAGGCGAATACTTAAAAGATAAAAATGCCGATCTAATCATTGCAGGGAACGTTGCAATCGATGGCGGTTCTGGGCAAGTGGGACCACGCGTTGCCGAAATTTTGGGAATTCCTTATATTACAACCATTACTAAACTGGACATAGAAAATGGAAATGTAAGCGTTATCCGTGATGTCGAAGGGGACTCCGAAACGATCGAAGCATCTCTTCCATTGTTGGTGACAGCTCAACAAGGGCTAAATGAGCCACGTTATCCTTCATTGCCAGGAATCATGAAAGCGAAGAAAAAACCGCTTGAAGAATTGGAATTGGATGACCTGGATTTGGAAGAAGAAGATGTTGAGGCAAAAACAAAAACGATTGAAATTTACCTTCCTGCTAAAAAAGAAGCTGGAAAAGTTTTGGACGGTGAAATCAGTGCTCAAGTTAGCGAGCTTGTTCAATTATTACGCAGTGAAGCAAAAGTGATTTAATCGATACGGTACTGTTCAAAACAACAACACACGACAAAAAGAAAAAAAGCACAGGAGGTTTTTATAAATGGCTAGAAAGTTTCTTGTATTGGGCGAAGTTCGTGATGGTTCACTAAGAAATGTATCATTTGAAGCTATCGGTGCGGCTAAGCTTGCTGCGGATGGCGGGGAAATCGTTGGTGTTTTAGTTGGTGACAGTGTTCAAAATTTCGGTAATGAATTGATCCAGTATGGTGCAGACCGGGTTATTGCAGTCGAAAATGATCAATTGAAACAATATACTTCAGATGGATATGCGCAAAGCTTGCTTGCCGTCATCGAGCAGGAAAAGCCGGAAGGGATTTTCTTTGGACATACTGCGCTAGGAAAAGACCTTGCACCTAAATTGGCTGGAAAGCTTGAATCAGGATTGATCTCCGACGTTACATCCATTGAAGAAGAAGGTGGAAATATCGTTTTCACCCGTCCGATATATTCTGGTAAAGCATTTGAAAAGAAAATTGTTACAGATGGCGTGATTTTCGCGACAATCCGTCCGAACAATATCGAACCATTAGCGAAAGATGAGTCCCGCTCTGGTGATGTTTCTACATTAAATGTGGATATTAAGGACTTACGGACAATCATTAAAGACGTTGTTAGAAAAGCCAGTGAAGGGGTCGACCTTTCAGAAGCGAAAGTAGTCATCGCGGGTGGCCGTGGCGTGAAAAGTGAAGATGGTTTTGAACCATTAAAGGAACTGGCACAGGTTCTTGGCGGAGCGGTAGGAGCTTCCCGCGGAGCATGTGATGCGGACTATTGCGATTACTCATTGCAAATCGGGCAAACGGGTAAAGTCGTAACACCTGACCTTTATATCGCTTGCGGAATTTCCGGTGCGATCCAGCATTTAGCGGGAATGTCCAACTCCAAGGTTATCGTTGCCATCAATAAAGACCCGGAAGCTAACATATTCAATGTGGCTGATTATGGAATTGTCGGAGACCTTTTCGAAGTCGTTCCATTACTTACGGAAGAATTCAAAAAACTTAAAGTTAACGCGTAATAGAAATAATACAGATGAGGGGCAAGACATTCGGCATAAGCCGATACATGTCTTGCCCCTTTATGCAGATAGGCAAGGATTTTGGCCTGCATATTTACTCTTTTTTTGGACATCCTACCACTGAAGCAAAATATTAGCATCGATTCGAGCAACAATGTTATACTGTCTTTAGTTATTTGAGTAAATTTGAGGAGGAATTATATATGGCTATTGTAAATGCAACTGACCAAACTTTCACAACAGATACTAGCGAAGGTGTCGTTCTTGTAGATTTTTGGGCTCCATGGTGTGGACCTTGTAAAATGATCGCTCCTGTTCTTCAAGAGCTTGATACTGAAATTGGCGATACAGCAAAAATCGTAAAAGTGGATGTAGATGAAAACCAAGAAACAGCTGGAAAATTCGGTGTGATGAGCATCCCGACATTAATCGTCCTTAAAGACGGTGAAGTGGTTGATAAGGTTGTTGGTTTCCAACCTAAAGAAGCACTTGCTGAACTTATTGCAAAACACGCGTAATAGTAAGTTAGCTAAAAAAAGCTTCAAGTCTGCGGACTTGAAGCTTTTTTCGCTATCTTGATATATAATGATTGTAAAAATGGGAGAACAGGAGGCTGAATGCATGAATCAACAAATAAAGAATAAACTTGCCCTTCTTCCCGATCAACCTGGTTGTTATTTAATGAAAGATCGTCAGGGAACGATCATATATGTAGGCAAAGCGAAGGTGTTGAAAAATCGTGTCCGTTCTTATTTTACGGGATCTCATGATGGGAAAACATTTCGGCTCGTGAATGAGATTGAGGATTTCGAATACATCGTCACCTCTTCCAATATCGAAGCTCTTATTTTAGAGTTGAACTTAATCAAAAAACATGACCCAAAATATAATGTCATGCTAAAGGATGATAAGACGTATCCTTTCATCAAGCTGACTGCGGAACGCCACCCGCGTCTCATCATTACGCGAAAAGTCAAAAAAGACAAAGGGAAATATTTCGGTCCTTATCCGAATGCATTTGCAGCCAACGAAACGAAAAAATTGCTCGACCGCATCTATCCCTTAAGGAAATGCAATACTTTACCTGATCGCGTTTGTCTCTACTATCACCTAGGCCAGTGCCTGGCCCCATGTGTATATGATGTAGAGGAACAGGAATATAAAAAAATGGTCGATGATATCAACCGGTTCTTGAACGGCGGGCATACTGAAATAAAAAAAGAACTGACTGAAAAAATGCTAGAGGCATCGGAAGAGCTCGATTTCGAGAGGGCCAAGGAGTTCCGTGACAAGATTGCCCACATCGATATTACGATGGAGAAGCAGAAAATGATGACGACCGATTTCATCGACAGGGATGTATTTGGCTTTGCCTATGATAAAGGCTGGATGTGCGTTCAGGTATTTTTTGTCCGTCAGGGTAAATTGATAGAAAGGGATGTTTCACTTTTTCCGGTCTACGATGAACCCGAACAGGAACTTCTTACATTCCTCGGTCAGTTTTACGAGATTACGAACCACTTTAAACCAAAGGAAATCTTGCTGCCTGAATCAGTGGATGCCGAAATGGCCGAAGGGCTGCTTGGTGTCAAAACGATTCACCCGAAACGGGGAGCGAAAAAAGACATGCTTAAATTGGCGAATAAAAATGCCTCCATCGCCCTTCAGGAAAAATTCTCTTTGATTGAAAGAGATGAAGAAAGAACGATCAATGCGGTGGAAAACCTCGGGAAACAACTGGGTATCTACACCCCGCATCGAATTGAAGCTTTCGATAACTCCAATATCCAGGGAAGTGACCCCGTTTCCGCTTTAGTCGTGTTCATTGATGGGAAGCCGGAAAAAAGAGAGTACCGAAAATATAAAATCAAGACGGTCCAGGGACCTGATGATTATGAATCGATGCGTGAAGTGGTCAGAAGAAGATATTCACGAGTATTGAAAGAAGGGCTGCCGCTTCCGGATTTGATCATCATTGATGGCGGAAAGGGACATGTCGAAGCAGTGCGGGATATTCTCGAAAATGAATTGGGCCTTGATATTCCACTTTCAGGCCTCATTAAGGATGAAAAGCATAGGACCTCGCAATTGATGATCGGAAATCCGCTTGAACTCGTACCTCTTGATTCACGGAGCCAGGAATTTTACCTATTGCAAAGAATTCAGGATGAAGTGCACCGGTTCGCGATTACGTTTCATCGTCAGCTTCGCGGGAAAAATGCGGTTCACTCCCAGCTTGATGATATTCCAGGAGTCGGGGAAAAGCGAAGGAAGCAATTATTAAGGCATTTTGGATCATTGAAGAAAATCAAAGAGGCAACGGCCGAGGAAATCATGGAAGCTGGCATGCCAAAAGGGGTAGCCGAGGGAATCGTTAGAAAACTACAAGAATAATCTTGCTACCGATGAATCTCTATGCTATGATTAAAAGGAATTTTTAACTAGACAACTTAAAAGTGCTGATAGAGGTGCGGAATTCAAGAGTAAAAACCTGGAGAAGTATGAGCTTCCATGAAAGGTTTTGAAAGGGGACGACGCCGAAGGAAGACAAGACTCATACCTTGTTCTCCTGGTCCGACATTTAATAAATGGCGGATTGTCAGGGTTTATACCCTGGAGAGCTATCTCACTGTGTTTACAGTATTAGGGTATGTGACCACAGCAATGAGATATTTCTCATTGCTTTTTTTATTGCCTAAAAAGTAGAGAGGGTGCATGAGGATGGCATTAATCGTTCAAAAATTCGGCGGAACATCCGTCGGTAGCGTAGAAAAAATCAAAAATGTTGCCAATCGGGTAATCGAGGAAGCGGAGAATGGAAATGAGGTTGTCGTCGTTGTTTCAGCTATGGGGAAAACAACGGACCAATTGGTTTCCATGGCCCGTGATATTTCCGGATCCCCTAGCAAGAGGGAAATGGATATGCTATTGACCACTGGGGAACAGGTAACGATTTCCCTGTTAACGATGGCATTGATTGAAGAAGGACATGAAGCCATTTCGTATACTGGCTGGCAGGCTGGCATGGAAACGGAATCCGTTCATGGGAATGCCCGGATTTTAAACATCGATGCCACGAGGATCCAAGCTCAGCTTCAGGAGAAGAAAATAGTGGTCGTAGCCGGTTTCCAGGGTAACGATGCAAATGGGGAAATCACTACCTTAGGGCGAGGCGGTTCCGATACGACGGCGGTTGCCATCGCTGCAGCGCTGAATGCGGATAGATGCGATATTTATACGGATGTAACGGGTGTTTTCACAACGGACCCACGCTACATAAAAGGCGCGCGAAAACTCCAATCCATTTCTTACGATGAAATGCTGGAACTTGCCAACCTCGGGGCGGGCGTCCTTCATCCAAGGGCTGTCGAATATGCAAAAAATTATCAAATTCCGCTTGAAGTCCGTTCAAGCATGGAGAGAGAATCAGGAACGATCATAGAGGAGGAAGCAACTATGGAAGAAAACTTAATTGTACGCGGCATTGCTTTTGAAGACAGCATTACGAGGGTCACAATATATGGTTTGCCCCAATCACTTGGTGCATTATCCACTATCTTCACGACACTTGCGAAAAACCGGATCAATGTGGACATCATCATTCAAAGCATGACTGCCGAGGATACGACCAATCTATCTTTTTCCACAAAAAGTGAAGATACGGAAGCGGCCTTGATTGTGCTGGAAAATAATAAAGAACACTTGGGATTCGACCGGGTCGAAACGGAGAGCGGGTTGGCCAAAGTGTCCATCGTCGGTTCTGGTATGGTATCCAATCCGGGAGTGGCTGCCGAGATGTTTGAAGTGATGGCCAATACAGGCATCCAAGTGAAAATGGTCAGCACATCGGAAATTAAAGTTTCGACTGTCATCAATGAAAAGGAAATGGTGAAGGCGGTTGAATCCCTTCATGAAGCATTTAAACTTGGTCAGCATGCAAATGTGCTAGCTTAAGTGTCATGAGTCCAATAAAAAACAGACTTCCGGTAAAAAGGGTAAGTCTGTTTTAAGGGCTCATTAGATTGGATCTCTGGGATCCCATTGGATGGTGAATATCACTTTTTTTGCGCGGCGTTTGATTTCTTCCGTTGATTCGCTGAGGAATTTCTTTTGCAGTGTAAACTGCTCGGCAAGGAAACCGGCTTCAAGCTGGAAGTGACAATCAGGGTGTAAATCCAGGCGGCGGCTGATTATTTCACCCGTCAGGGATAATTCCATTTCGTGTTTCGTATACTTCAAGATTTCCAGATTGCCCCACCCAGCGCTTTGGAAAAATTCAATCACTTCCTGATCGCCATTCAATGGGAATTTTCTTGCTAATTGTTTACCTGCCCAATAGAGGATTTGATTAGAGTCTTTTCCGAGAATATCGTTCAATAGAACTTCTCTGATTAATTCGTATCCGAAAGCTGGAACCAGGAATTCTTCAGTTTGAATTTCTTCAGTTTGAATCTCTTCTTCTATCGCAGCAGCAATATTTTTTTTCATAATTTATCGCCTCTTTCTGTAAATCTATTATAAACGTATTTCTTTTGCAAATTATACTGTTTTTTATTTATTTAAATAACAATTGGAAAAAAATGAGAAATTATACCGAGATATTAATAGGTAAATTAGAAATTTATTCAAAATATCACCTTGACAAACAAAAAATAGCCAATTTAATCCAAAAAAATCTATTCTGAAAAAGAGATTTCTTGTATCCGTTTTCTTGACGCACATAGAAGTCAGGAGTAAAATGGACATGTCACATAATTGTAAAGGAAGTATTGAGGATTTTTTTTTGACTCTATACTGTATTTTCACGCGGAGATAAAAGGTAGCCACCAGATTATCTTTGCATGATTTTTCACAAATTAAGGGGGGGCACTTAGTGGCAAAGAATCGTGAGTTTGGGAATCGCAGGCTTCATTCACTTCTAGGAGTAATTCCAATTGGTCTATTCCTAATTTTTCATTTATCGGTAAACTTTATGGCAACAAAAGGAGAAGAAACATTTAATGGGGCAGTTCATTTAATTGAGTTTACACCCGTGAAGATTTTGGTGGAATGGGTCGTCATCTATCTACCGCTCATTTTCCATGCTGTGTACGGAATTTATATTGCCTTTACAGCAAAAAACAATTTAGGCAGATTTAGTTTCTTCCGTAACTGGATGTTCATGCTGCAACGCTTAACTGGAATCATAACATTGATTTTCCTTGTTTGGCATATATGGGCAACTAGAATTCAAGCAGCTATGGGTGCTGAAGTTAACTTTGACATGATGGCGGATATTTTCTCTAGTCCATTCATGCTTGTGTTCTATATTGTTGGTGTTATCTCGGCAATCTTCCACTTTGCTAATGGATTATGGTCATTTGCTGTGAGCTGGGGTCTGACAGTTTCACCAAGATCGCAAAGAATCATGACTTACTTTACATTGATCGTTTTCGTTCTTCTTTCTTATATCGGGATCAGCGCAATTTTCGCTTTTGTATAAGAAGATAGAGTTCATCTATAAGTATTAGGAAAAACATAGCTTGGCTAATGGAAATAAGGGAGTGACAGAATTGGGTAAAGGTAAAATAGTTATCGTTGGTGGAGGTCTAGCTGGATTAATGGCTACGATCAAAGCAGCAGAGCTGGGACAACAGGTTGATTTATTTTCTTTAGTGCCTGTTAAACGCTCTCACTCAGTTTGTGCCCAAGGCGGAATCAACGGGGCAGTAAATACAAAAGGTGAAGGGGATTCTCCATATATCCACTTCGACGATACAGTTTATGGCGGAGATTTCTTGGCTAACCAACCGCCGGTTAAAGCGATGTGCGAAGCAGCACCATCGATCATCCATATGTTTGACCGTATGGGTGTAATGTTCAACCGTACTCCGGAAGGTCTTCTTGATTTCCGTCGTTTCGGTGGTACTCAACATAGCCGTACAGCATTCGCTGGTGCAACAACTGGTCAGCAATTACTTTACGCATTGGACGAGCAGGTTCGCCGTTATGAAGTGGAAGGCCTTGTAACGAAATATGAAGGCTGGGAATTCCTTGGAGCTGTCATCGATGATGAGCAAACAGCACGCGGTATCGTAGCTCAAAACCTGACTTCAATGGAAATCAAATCATTCCCTGGCGACGCAGTCATCATGGCAAGCGGCGGCCCTGGAATCATTTTCGGTAAATCAACCAACTCAATGATCAATACAGGATCAGCGGCTTCCATCGTGTATCAACAAGGTGTAAATTATGCAAATGGTGAGTTCATTCAAATTCACCCGACAGCAATCCCTGGCGATGACAAACTTCGTCTAATGAGTGAATCCGCTCGTGGTGAAGGTGGACGTATCTGGACATATAAAGACGGAAAACCTTGGTATTTCCTTGAAGAAAAATACCCTGCTTATGGTAATCTAGTACCTCGTGATATCGCGACTCGTGAAATTTTCGACGTATGCATGAACATGAAGCTTGGCATTAATGGTGAAAACATGGTTTACCTGGATCTATCACATAAAGATCCTAAATTACTTGATATTAAACTTGGCGGAATCATTGAAATCTACGAGAAATTCATGGGTGAAGATCCTCGTAAAGTTCCAATGAAAATTTTCCCTGCCGTTCACTATTCTATGGGCGGACTTTGGGTTGATTATGACCAAATGACTAACATCAAAGGTTTATTCGCTGCAGGTGAGTGTGATTACTCACAACATGGCGGTAACCGTCTTGGTGCTAACTCACTTCTTTCTGCAATCTATGGTGGTTCAGTCGCTGGACCGAATGCCGTTAAATATATTGAAGGCCTTGATAAAACTTCAGAATCCATTCCTTCTTCATTGTATGAAGGGTACGAAAAACAAGAACAAGAGAAATGGAATGAAGTCATGTCTCTTGATGGTAACGAAAATGCGTACGTCCTTCACAAAGAACTTGGTGAGTGGATGACACAGCATGTTACTGTAGTTCGTTACAATGACAAGCTGAAAGAAACGGATAACAAGATTCTTGAGCTGATGGAACGTTACAAGAAAATTAACATCAATGACACGGCAAAATGGAGTAACCAAGGGGCTGCATTCACTAGACAGCTGCAAAACATGATGCAATTGGCTCGTGTAATCACTATTGGTGCGTTAAACCGTGATGAAAGCCGCGGAGCACATTACAAACCTGATTTCCCAGAACGTAATGATGAGGAATTCATGAAAACTACTATGGCAACATTCAAAGGCTTGGATCAAGCACCTGAATTCCATTATGAAGATATTGATGTATCACTGATCGCACCGCGTAAACGTGACTACACTACGAAACACTAAAGAGGGGGAGCAAAAAAATGGTTGAAACTAAATCTGAGACTAAAACAGTCCGTTTTATAATCACTCGTCAAGATACACCGGATTCAGCTCCTTATGATGAGGAATTCGAATTAGCGTACCGTCCGAATATGAACGTAATTTCCGCTCTAATGGAAATTCGTCGTAATCCAGTAACTGTACAAGGCAAGCACACTACAGCAATCGCATGGGACATGAACTGTCTTGAAGAGGTATGTGGTGCTTGTTCAATGGTTATCAATGGTAAACCAAGACAATCATGTACAGCTCTTATCGATCAATTGGAGCAGCCGGTTCGTCTAGCTCCAATGCGTACATTCCCTGTTGTTCGTGACCTGCAAGTCGATCGCAGCCGTATGTTCGACTCATTGAAAAAGGTAAAAGCATGGATTCCAATCGATGGAACGTACAATCTTGGACCAGGACCGCGTATGCCAGAAAAGAAACGTCAATGGGCTTACGAGTTATCTAAATGTATGACTTGCGGTGTTTGTTTGGAAGCTTGTCCGAACGTAAACAGCAATTCAGACTTCATGGGGCCACAACCATTATCACAAGTTCGTTTATTCAACGCACATCCAACTGGTGCAATGAACAAAGCTGAACGTTTAAATACGATCATGGGTGATGGAGGACTTGCAAACTGCGGTAACTCACAAAACTGTGTGCAGTCTTGCCCTAAAGGCATTCCGTTAACGACTTCGATTGCAGCGTTGAACCGTGATACTACGATCCAACAATTCCGTAACTTCTTCGGAAGCGATGAAGTTTAATAAAGAACATGAAAGAACCTATATCTTATGATATGGGTTCTTTTTTTCTCTTTTTTTTGAACCTTGGGGTCCCATGGCAGTAAGAACGATTGATAACTAGGATCGAAGTGTAAATGGTTTGCGGCATGGCTCCAGCAAAGGCTGAAGGATTTGATTAATGAAGTGAGCAATAAGCAATTTAAACGGTTTTAAGTATAAAATACTTTTCAATATCGTTGTTTTCTTATAAAATGAGTGAATAGTCATTCAATTCAGAAAGGGTGTGCCAAGATGGGCAAAATATCATATATCGATAATATAACGGAGTGGATCAATGATTTTTCTTTTAAACATGAGATTAAGGTCCGTTTTTCAGAAACCGATATGTTTGGGCACTTGAATAACACGATTCCTTTTACTTATTTTGAGGAAGCTCGGATTGAGTATTTCAACAGTATGGGGTTCATGAAGGAGTGGACCTCGGCTGAATGCGGTGAGATGCCGGTTGTTGCCAATTTACAGTGTGATTACCTTAAGCAGGTGTTTTTCAATGATCAATTGACGATCCATGTGAAAGCTGACCATATCGGAAATTCTTCAGTGGACATACATTATATGGGGACCAAACAAGATGGTTCAATTTGTTTAACGGGCAGGGGGACGATTGTGCAAGTTTCCAAGGCCACCGGGAAGCCGGTGCCTTGGACGGAAGACATGAAGCGATCGATGCTGCATACCGTGCTGGAACATTCCTGAAAATATTTCCAATTAGACAAGTAAAAGAGTCACTCCATTGCCCCAGCCGACATACTATATCTTGACTAAATAGACACCCACTCCGGGTTTTATGCTGGTGAAGGCAAGGAGGGTAACATTACTTGAAGGAGAACGAATTCACTCATAAGCCATTACTCACCAAAAGAGAAAAAGAAGTATTTGAGTTACTAGTACAAGACAAAACAACAAAAGAAATCGCAGGTGAATTGTTTATTAGCGAAAAAACAGTTCGAAACCATATTTCGAATGCGATGCAGAAGCTTGGAGTTAAAGGACGTTCGCAGGCAGTCATAGAACTCCTTCGTATGGGAGAACTTAAGCTTTAATGTGTTAACTCTTAATGCGTAAGCCTTATAAATAATTTTTCTCCCGTTCATTGGCAGCATATAAGGAAGGGCAAAACGACTTGGTTGTTTTGACTTCTTTGGATGCTGCTTATTTTAATGGAGGGGGTTTCATTATGATTCCAGTCAATCAATCTTGAAAATCATTTCACTTTCATCCAAAATGGTAGTATGATAAGTTTCATGAAGTGGGGAGCTGTGTTTATGGATGAAGAGAAGCAAGCGGCATATGTAGCCGATATCGAGAAGGAATTGCGCTATGTATCGTCATGGCTTAAGCAAAGGGGGAGAGAAATTCTCCATGATTATAAAATTACCATTCCTCAATTCGTTGCTTTGCAATGGCTTTTTGAATCAGGCGACATGACGATTGGCGAATTGTCCACGAAGATGTTTCTCGCCTTCAGTACAACGACGGACTTGATTGACCGCATGGAGAAACATCAACTTGTCCAGCGTGTCAGGGATGAAAAGGACCGGCGTGTGGTTCGAATTCACCTTCTTGAAGAAGGTGAACGGATAATCGAAGAAGTGATTAATAAACGGAAGCAGTACTTGAGTGGTGTGTTAGTCAATTTTAGCGAATCTGACATCATGTCCCTCAAAGGGATTCTAGTAAAACTACATCAAGAAATGAAAGAAAAATGAGGCGAGTTTTTTGAAACAACCGATAGGCATCATTGATTCAGGGGTAGGCGGTTTGACAGTAGCTAAAGAAGTCATGCGTCAGCTTCCAAATGAAAATATAATTTACTTAGGTGATACAGCAAGATGCCCTTATGGGCCGAGGACAAAAAAAGATGTCCAAACCTTCACATGGCAAATGACGAGGTTTTTGATGAAGAAGGATATAAAAATGCTGATCATCGCTTGCAATACAGCGACTGCAGCTGTGCTGGATGAAATCAGGGCTATACTTCCGATTCCTGTGTTGGGTGTCATTCATCCAGGGGCAAGGGCGGCATTGAAAGTTTCTGATTCCTTGCATATTGGAGTTATTGGTACGGAAGGTACGGTAAAAAGCAAAGCTTATGACGATGCACTTGCCTCCATCAATTCCGATGTGAAAGTAGATAGTTTAGCATGCCCGAAATTTGTCCCAATCGTAGAAAGCGGGGAGTTTCAAGGGGGGATCGTCAATAGGGTCGTGGCACAAACCTTGAACCCGTTGAAGAAAACGAAGATCGATACACTGATCCTTGGCTGTACCCATTATCCACTGCTGGGGCCTGTAATCTCTTCCTATATGGGGGATGAAGTACAAGTCATTTCCTCTGGGGAGGAGACGGCCCGTGAGGCAAGTGTCATTTTGGATTACTATAAATTAATCAATAAAAGCAAGCTCCGTCCAGTTCATCATTTTTATACAACCGGTTCAAGAGATATGTTTGGTTCCATCGCGTCGAGCTGGCTCGGTATTCATGTCAATGACATCGAAACAATTAAAATCGATCACTTATAAGGCTTCCATTTGGAAGTCTTTTTTTATGAGGGGAAAAAATGAAAAAGCATATTGTTATGCATATAGCTACAAGCCTGATGGATATATTGCTAGAGAGGATGGAAGCATTGATTGGCTTGAAGAGACAGAAGGGGAAGGGGACATTGGATACGGCGATTTCTATAATAGTATCGATACGGTGATCATGGGAAATAAGATATATCAATAGATTCATACTTTGGCAGAAGAATTTCCCTATCAAGATAAAGCCTGCTATGTCTTTTCAAGAAGCGGGAAAGGGAAAGAAGGATATGTGGAGTTTGTGAACGAATCTGGCTTGTCGGTGGTGCAGAATTTGTGAGTGATTTCATGAGGGGAATGCAGGTGTATGAAATGATCCTGTCCATCCCTTCCGATTATACTGGGGGATGGAATTCGATTGTTCCAATCAGGAATTCCTGAAATCCCAATGAAGCTGACTAAGATGCAGCAGTACGGGCAAATTGCTCAGCTCCATTATCAGAGAGAAAAATAATTGGTCTATTTTCCCCTAGGGCTCGTATAAATAGGAGTACAAACTGTCCTAGGAGTGATTTTATGTCCAATAAATCAAAAGTAACAATGGCTGTGACCATTCTGGCATCTTCTTTTTGGCTTTCGGGCTGCGGATTATTTGGCGGTGAAGAGAAAAAGGAAATTGATCCGCCAAAGGATGTTTCATTAGTCGAGGATGAATCTTCATTAAAAGAAACAGAAACGAATGGTGAAGAAAAGCCAGCGACTGATGGAGAAGAAGGCGCTGTAGAATCGAAAACAGTGAAGACGGAGTTGTATTTAATTGATAAAAGCGGGTATGTGGTTCCACAGACATTGGAACTTCCTAAATCGGAAGCTGTCGCTAAACAGGCCCTTGATTACCTTGTCAATAACGGACCAGTCACGGATAAACTTCCAAATGGATTCAGGGCGGTCATTCCTGCCGATACCCAAATAAGCGTGAACATTAAAGACGGAGTGGCTGTGGCGGACTTTTCGCCGGAGTTCAAAAACTATCAGAAAGAGGATGAACTTAAAATCCTTCAAGCCATTACATGGACCCTGACACAATTCGATTCGGTCGAAAAAATTCAAATGAGAATCAATGGGGAAGATATTTCCGAAATGCCGGTCAATGGCACACCGATAGATGAAAATATCTCAAGGTCGTCAGGAATCAATATCGATACGAGTGACGTAGTCGACATTTCCAATACCAAAGCACTGACCGTTTATTATGTAGGCGGTGACGAGGAGTACACCTATTATGTTCCGGTGACGCGCAGGATCAGCGAAACGGTGTCTGATAATGTTACAGCCGTCATTCAGGAATTAACGAAGAGTCCTTCGGGTTCTAACTTGCAAACAGGGTTCATGAGTGATGTAGCTTTACTTGACGAGCCTAAAGTGGCAGAAGGTAAGGTCAGCCTGAATTTTAACGAAAATATCCTTGGAAGCTTTAAAGAGAAAAAGGTATCACAAGAAGTCCTTGATGCCTTGGTCCTTTCCTTAACGGAACAGAAAGGAATTGAAAGCGTTGAAGTGCAAGTGCAGGGCAGCGCAGATGTTCTTAATGAAGAAGGCAAGAAATTATCCGAACCAGTGGTCCGCCCAGAGAAAGTCAACACAGGCAGTTTTTAAATATATATAGGAATAGCACAATGAGGCAGCCTGCAGCTGCCTCTTATTTTTTTTAATACCCATACTATAAATCGAAAATAAATTCAAACAAATGAGAAAGTTAATTGCAGTTATAGTTATTGGATGTCAACTCTTTTTGACGACTGGATGCTGGGGAATGAAGGGAATTCAAGCACAAACATATGGATCTGCCTTGGGGATTGATTATAAAAAGGGTGAATTTATCATATATTTTCAAGCTTTAAATTTTGCGAATATAGCAAAACAAGAGGGGGCCGCTTCCTTACAACAAAAAGCTTCTGCTCTTATTGGAGAAGCTAAAGGGGAAAGTATAGAAGAAGCATATAGTGAATTAGAACAAAATGCAGCATTACCTCTTTATATCGGACATGTTAACTCCTTCATTTTAAGTAAGGATGTAATCAATAAGAAAATGAAGGAGTTCATTGAGTATGTAGGAAAAGAGCCTTTATTGCGGTACAATTCATGGTTATTTGTTACAAACGAGGATATTAAAAAGGTTTTTGACAGTGAAAGTTTCTATAATCTTCCTAACCTATTCTCGTTCTTCAAAGGCCAGAGACCGTTACAAATGAAAACTATTTCATTCCCCCATTAAAATTCAGTGAACTTGTTTCGAAATTTTATCAACCGGTGGGTTCCATATTAATTCCTTCAATAGTCATAAATGAGCATCATTACTCAGAGGCCGGGAAAGAAAAAAAGATACCATCGTTAAATGGTGGGTATGTTTTATCAAAGCAACAGTACAAAGGGTTCGTAAGTAAACAAGATTTAATAGGTCTAAAATGGGTTGAAAAAAAGGCGACAATGATTTTTTTTCCCTGAATAAACAAAAAATAAGTATTGAAATATTGAAACCTAAAACAAAAATCATTGTATTGGAACAAGATAAGAGACCCTTATATGATTTAGAAGTTAGTGCAAATGGTATATTGAAACTAAATATAGATAACTTGGACATGAATAAAATTGAAAAAAAATAGAAATGAAAATTAAGGAAGATATTTTGAAGACATTGGAGACATTGGAGAAAATCAATACAGACCTTTTTAACATAAGTGAAAAGGCATACAGATACCATGTCAATAAGTGAGATAATGAAATGATTAATTCCTTTGATAAAACCTCAATAAATGACATAAAGGTTGATATTCACATTGAACATAGTGAAAATTACAAACGTTAGACTACAATTTCTGGGGTTATTGCAAAAGCGGGAGTTGTGTTAGACTTAAACTAACTGGAAAATTCAGCGGCCGTTGTTTATCATGAATGACAGAGCTGAATTTGTCCGTTTGGCACTGGAGAAGAAGCGGCTTTTACATATAACGATTTACAGCAAATTCTTTCTTTAGCCCAAAAAAGAGCTCTCACGCCGATAAAATAAAAAAGGGTGAAATCAAAAATGAAGACAGTAATCATTGCAACGAAAAATAAAGGGAAAGCCAAGGAGTTTGAAAGCTTATTCTCTGCTAAAGGATATGAAGTCAAAACACTTCTCGATGTACCGGGTGCTCCGGATGTTGAGGAAACAGGCACAACTTTTGAAGAAAATGCGATCCTGAAGGCAGAGGCCATTGCCCATCAGCTAGGCCACTTTGTCATTGCAGATGATTCCGGATTGATTGTAGATGCATTGGAGGGCCGTCCGGGCGTATATTCTGCGCGCTATGCTGGAGAGTCCAAGAGTGATGAAGCGAACACGGAAAAAGTCCTCCGGGAACTGGAAGGCGTGCCAAAAGAGGATAGGACGGCGAGATTTTATTGCGCCTTGGCACTCGCGTCACCCAACCAGGAAACGATTACGGTATCGGGAACGATGGAAGGCTTGATTACGGAACAGCCTTCAGGAACGAATGGATTTGGATATGATCCCATCTTTTATGTTGAGGAACAGGGCAAAACAAACGCCGAATTAACAAAAGAGGAAAAAAACAAAATCAGCCACCGTGCCAACGCATTGAGGGCTCTAGATGAAAAACTTGATCTATTTCTAAAAAGGGAAGAAGGTATGTGACGATGAAAGTGCTAATAATGAGTGACAGTCATGGCTTAACTCATGAAATCAGCATGATAACCGACCGTCATAAACAAGAAGTGGCAGCCATGATCCATTGCGGTGATTCAGAGTTGGAAAGGAATGACCCTTACATGTCGGAGTTCTTAGCCGTTCGCGGGAATTGTGACTATGATTCGGCATATCCGAATGACATTGTGGAGAACATCGCAGGCAAGCGTTTCTTCCTTACACATGGACACCTCTATAACATAAATATGACCTTGATGAACCTGGCTTATAAAAGTGAAGAGACAGGGACGGATATTATTTGCTTTGGTCACTCTCACGCTGCAGGCTCCGAATTGATTGACGGCAAGCTCTTCATCAACCCGGGAAGCATACGTCAGCCGCGTGGACGAAATGAGAAAACCTATGCCATTTTGGATATCGGAAAGGACGAACTTGAAATCATCTATTATGACCTTGAAGGAAAAATCGTTGAGGAGCTAAGAAATGCTTATCAAATGGAATGACTTCATGTATAATGAACAGGAAGCGTTTTTCCCCGCTTCCTGGGTCATAAAAAAAAGAAAAAAACTTTTTATGAAAAACCGTTGACTTTCTTTTGATATCCTACTATAATAAGAAGTGTCCTAAGGGAACAGTTAAGGTAATACATAAGTTTTACCGCAACTTATATCATAAACGTCTCAGTAGCTCAGCTGGATAGAGCAACGCCCTTCTAAGGCGTCGGTCGGGAGTTCGAATCTCTCCTGGGACACTAATAAAGCGGCTATAAAGCCTGCTACGAAAACCTTTTATATCGTTTAGTGAAACGGTCAGTATAACGGTCATGTAAGAAATTACACCGTATATCGACTTACATTACTAACGATATGGGAGGTTTTTTCATATGACCAAAAGAAAAGGATTATTAGATGTTGAAGTAGACGTAAGAGGCCTATTAGAGGGAATACCAGTTTCCAGTTCTACCGTTTCAAAAGCTATGACTGAACATCCTACTACAAATGACTCTATCTTAATTTCAAATGCACTTGACATAATTACAAGGCAAATGAAGGTGAGTGGTAATAGAAGCCGTACTATAAGTGATTATGTACTTCATGTAGAGCATTTTCAAAGCGTAACAAATGTTCAATATGTTGCCGATATTACAGCCAATACCATTTATAAATGGTTAGATAGCATGAATGTAAGCAATCAAACCAAATTAACACGTTTAAAATGTCTAAAGGCTTTTTTGTCTAGATGCTTTGATAATCGTTGGATTGAAATGAAGTTTTGGAAAACCATTAACATTAAGGTGGACCAAAAGGTGAAGGAAGGTGCTACGGAGCATGATGTTAATGTTCTGCTCTCTTTACTAGACTTGGGGAATTTCATCCACTTAAGGGACGCTGTAGCCGTCCTAGTCATGTTTAAAACAGGTATCCGGATAAATACATTGGTTCAACTTGAGGAACGGCATATAGACCTTAATAACAATGTGCTAAATTTAGAAGGCAGCATTATGAAAAATCATCAACAGATTAAATTGCCTTTTGATGACTTCCTAAAAAAGCTGTTAGAGGTACTGATAAAACAAAATGCAATAATTAGAACAGAATATGGCAAGAGAAATAGTTTGATTTTTATTACTAAGTACGGAGATGTCATATCAACCTCACCAACGCATAATAACATTCAGAAGCGGTTAAATAAGTATTCGCGAATGTACGGTTTGAAGAATATTAATCCTCATGCGTTAAGAAGGGGGTTTGCTAAGACCTTGTTAAATAAAGGAGCAAATGTTGCTGTAATCTCTAAGGCGTTGGGTCATAGTGATATATCAGTTACGACCAAATATCTACATTTAGATATTGATGAAGTCGTAAATAACCTACGATCCTACTTATGAGGTAACAAGAAGCATATACTCCCTGATTTTTAGCATCCTTAGCTTGCAATTTAACTCAAGGTTGCAGAAGTTAATGTGCTATGATTCGCTCGTTTTCTATTTTGCCGCCCAATCCCCATTACGGAAGAGAGGTTCTGAAGTGCCATCCTGTTTGATGCCGTCGATGTTGGCTGGAAACGTTGATATATAAGGGTTTTGGGTTTTTTAATAAAAGGATAAAAATGGATAACGGCTAGAAAAAAAGCTTTTTTTTGACCACATGTGACCATTTTTGTGACCACTGCGTGACCAGGAAAATTACAGTATAATCAACCTAAACAGTTAATAAAGTTCCCTTAAAATCAGTCTTCCTTAATTATCAAGGAAGGCTGATTTGTATGATCTTCTCTGCAAAATGTGACCATTGGCTTTTGTTCTTCGATCACTTTATTAGCAGATTCAAGTTGTTTACCTTTTCGCTCAATTGTTTTCTGGGCAACCACTAGTGCTTTCGCCATGATTGTAGCATCATCGTCATCTTCGTTTTTTGCGATATATCCACCATCTCTTCGAATCGCCTTAAGGATCACTTTAACTTCCTTCTTGAACACTCTTGCAATTGGCTTCCGTGATTGCATCAATCTTTCATATAGACCGTCTTCTGTTAAGAAATACATATTGCGAACCTGACCGCTATAGTGTATCGGTGAGGTTACTTTCTCATCTTCATCAACTGTTTTCAGCATTTGTCCAACTTTGTCTTTAGAGTAATCAATCCACTCAGCTACATCTTATGCTAGGAAGAGGGGTTTTTTAGTTAAATCACCTAATAAAATATCGATTTTATTCACTATTGAAAAAAGCATGAACTGCTGATTATGGTGAAGGTAGGGAAGATTGAAAAGGATGTACTACTTGATGTATCTGATGTCGTCCATGAGATGCCTCCATTCTTGGCTAGGAATCTAGAAGGATTTCGAGATGACTGGTTCTGGGCGAAGGCAAGTAACAGAAATGTATTCCCATTGTTGACCAACTGGTTTGAGATGGGCATTGTTCTCAATTCGATGAGAGAAAACTTTATAGAAAAATTGAAGAAAGCCGAGGACTGATTCCCTCGGCTTCTTTTTTACCTTTTCATCAATCTTTTTGCAAGTTGATAAATCACTGAAATATAAGAGCCTTCCCTTTCTCTATATCCAACTTAGTTCTACTAAGTAGTCCAAGAGTCTACAATAAAAGTATTTATTTGGAAAAATAAAAAGGTATTTGGAATATTTTGCCGTAATATATACATTGTTAGAAAATATTTACATAAGGGAGGAGGATTAAGTTGAAGAAAATCACCGGAGTTTTATTAACATTTATTTTGCTTGTAAGCATGCTCTTTCCACTTGCAGGTGGAGATAGTGCTAGTGCTGCCACTAGTCAGGGGTTTAAAGTATCTAGCCCAGAAGTAGTTAAGGAGACGGTATATGAAGACCTTGCAGTAAATAAGAATGGTACAACGAGAAGCTTAAGCGCTAAAGAATCTCGTGAATTTCAAAAATTAGTAGAGAAAGAGTATTTTAAAAATCAGAAGAAAACTACCATATATACAAAAAAGGGGCAGTCTAATTTAAACAGTAAAGGAATGACAGCTCAAGCTAAAAAACCAGTTAATTTCTTGAGAGTAGAACACTTAACAGTATTTGATGGTAGAAAAGATAAAGGAACTATTACCATGTCGAGTAAAATTGTAGAGATGACCGGACAAAAACCACATACCATATGGACGGGTGCACAACTTTATAAAGGTACTAATCAGTATGGTAAATACACGGAAGTAACTAAATTTAATACGAAATGGCAAGGCGCTGATATAAAAATTGGTAAAAAAACATCTAAGACGTACAATAATAAAACTACGCATTTTTACCAAACCTATTCAAGAACTACGGCGGGATGGAATGGTGTTGGGACACGAACCAGTGAGGGGGCAACAGAAGAGGTATTAGTAAATAAAAAGACAGTTACTTACCCTGAAATATACAATTCACACAATAGAACGACTATGTGGACTCCGACAAAAGCTAATATAAAGGTAGTACCAGTAGAAGATCGAACTGAGAGAGATTATAAACTTAAGGATAAATTTATGACATGGTATATTAAAACATATGGAGATCCAAAATGGGGACCAAAATGGCCGGGAGCTGATATACATCATGAATTGCCATTAAAATATGGCGGAACAAACGCGATGTCTAATTTATTTCCATTACCAAGAGATCTCCATCAAAAAACAGTAACTCCTTGGTGGGCTTCATATTAATTAAAAATGGAGGGATTAATGAATTGAGTCATTTTGTACAAAATACATTGTCAGGACTAAAGCAATTGTTGAATAACAATGACCAAATGAAGTCAGTATCAGTGGAAGGGGAAGTCTATAACGTATCGTGTTCTTTTAACGCTCCAATAAAGACAACTGAAATTGAAACGTTTGAAAGTGAAAACGATATCAAGCTTCCTGAAGACTACAAGGCGTTCTTAAAACTTCATAATGGGGCAAGAATATATGAATCAGTCAATGACGATGGTGTTAATATAGGGGGCGGGCTTCATTTATTTAGCTTAGATGACATAAAAGAAACTCAAGAAGTTGAATATATAAGTGAACATGGGATTCCTATCGCACACCTATTGGAAGATTGTTATCTAATATTTGATATTGAAAAACTAAAGAGTGGGGATTCGAATTACCTTAACATTTTAGAATTTACAGATATAAAAAATTTAAACCTTAACTTTGAAATCTTCTTAGGTCGCTACATTATTTCGCAAGGTGTGTCGTTTTGGAACTGGCCCATTTACACAGCTGAAAACTACTATACCACTAGGTAAAATAAATAAAAGAGCGATTGCTAATTAAATGCAGTCGCTCTTTTATTTGAATATTATTTCGACTCGATTTCAAGTATCACTTTTTGCTTATTGTCGTTTTTGTTTGTTTGATAAATATCTTCTGCGATATCGTTATGTCCAGACTCTTCTTTAGGTGTCTTTTCTTTAGATGTCTTTACATTCGATTGAGAAGAACAACCAATTAACATTAAGCCAGCAAGTAAAATGACAGCATATATTCTAATCATGTATACAGCCCCTTATTTGTTTGTTAAAGCATAGCATGGAAAGACATTACTTTTTGTCACATTTTGAAAAAGAGGGGGCAAATATTACTTTTAACTCTTTTGGAGTTGGGATTTTGAATCACTGGAGAGACAGAAAAGGCTTAAGATGAGAAGAGTCGAGGTTAATTCCTTGGCTCTGTTTTTTGTAATATTATGAGATAAATGTTGTCAATGTTATAACAATGGTTTACGCTTGTTATTAATTAAGGGTTGGTATAAAAGGAAAAAGAGATGCGTCAACATCTCTTTTACAAACCCTTTTCCTTTAAGCATTCTGAAACGATACGTCTAACTACTTGCTCAAGGTAGTCGCCATCTTGTGTCGTTTCTTTGCTTCTTATAGTGAGTGTCTTTAACTCTTTGGTATAGTCAACTTCAACACGATCTCCGTAAGCGACTCCTAACTCCTCCAGAGACTTAATTCGATCCATTGCTTCTAATCACCTTGAAGAATTAAGAGTGTTATTAGGATGCGAAGTGGAATTAATTAGAGGCTCAAGAAACACAGATCTTTATAAATTAGTTGCTAAGTTAAACTTCTCTGAGCATCAGTCCTTTGATGAATGTGTCAGTCAGTATACAAACACTTTTGTGAAGTATCAACAGTTCTTAAAAGCCAAAGTTCGTCATTCTTGAAATAAATGGTAGTTGGTGAAATTTAACTGTTTATTTGATGGCTCAAATGTTAAGTCATCACGAGAGACACGTTTTCCACCTTTTTTGTCCCGAGCAGTGGATTTGTTAAGATAACATCGAAGTTAGAACTTCTTGAACAATCTATATTGTCTAAAGCTTTCCAAGGAAAACTTGGAACAAATGACCCGAGTGAAGAAAGTGCAATTGAAATTTTAAAAGAATTGCTACAAGAACAAGTTAAATAATTGTAAGAAGGCATCCATTTAAATAGTGGATGTTTTTTTATTGTATCAATAGAGAAAGTTGTTTCTAAAGTAGGAGTGCGAGTGTCATTGTATTGGATTAATACTTGAATGATGTAATATACTAGCCAGGCTAACAATGATGTCATTGAGACTATATAGGTGTTTCATAGGAATGCTTGCCAAAAGGTTTGAGTATTTGTTAGTCGTAATTCTAACCCACCTCAAAATATAATATTACTAGTATTGCAATGAGGATTATACTAAGTTATAATAAAAATCACGATTACGGTCTAAGTTCGAAAAGTGACCGTTATACTGAACTGAAGAAAAACAGCGATACGTCTCAGTAGCTCAGCTGGATAGAGCAACGCCCTTCTAAGGCGTCGGTCGGGAGTTCGAATCTCTCCTGGGACACTAACTTAAAAAAGCCAAAACCTTCTAAGGTTTTGGCTTTTTTTCTTTTTGAACTGTTTAAGTTAACGAAAGTAATTTGGAATGGAATGAAGAAAGGTGCCTTTTGATTTGCATCGTTTAAACGTTAATATTCGTATAACGATAAGAAGTTTATTTCATATTTGTCGCAGGTGGATGATCTTTTATGTCGAACTTGTTATAAATAAGGAGATGTTTAAATGAATAAAGATAGACTATTCAAGTTCATTCAAACTTCCACTCGGGGCAATTTCTTCTCAGTCGAAATATCCGAAGATGGAACTGAAGTGGTCCGATTGGCCAAGGAATTAGAAAAAGAAGGAAGAATCAAGTTGAGGGAATGCAAACGAAAAGAACAAATTGTTTATCTGGAAGGAATACTTAAGTTTGTGCCTAGCTAATACTTAATGAGCTCTAACGAAGGATTTATATTAGGAATCTCATTTGCTCCGCAGAAAAAAGGCATCCATAATCGGATGCCTTTTTTTATATCAAATTCTACTTAATGTTTGGAGATTTTTTTTAATGGTTTCACGGTTTTTGATTATAGCCGTCTTTAATTCTTCGACGGGTGAACTTTTATCATCTTCTTCACTAAGCTGCATCGTATTTTGTATAAGTAATTCAATCGTATCGCGTAATTCTGGCAGTGATACCTTGAATTGTTCAGATAAATGTTGTAATGCCTGGTGTAAATCGGTGTTATGGATTGGTGGAACAATCGCATCGTTTTCATCTTTCAATAATATATCCTCCTCTATGGCTTCTTCACGCTTATATAGCATATTATTGGGGGAATTACGCTTATTATTCATTATACTATATCGCCATAGTCCCTTGGGAATCAATTAATGGATGTCGAATTCGCCTGACAGCTGTATGATAGGAAGCCCCTTCTGACTATCAAGATCAAATGCTTTGCCGGAATTATAAATAAATCAGAAAAATATTGACATAATACAAACAAATTAATATTATGTTTATTATATCGTAAACTTTATAGGGAAGTGTTTGTTTTATGAAGGACGCTGAAATGTTTTGGGGCGCATCTCAGGATGAGCTTAAACAAGGGTACATCGAAGGTGAGAATCAATATGTTTGTTTGTTGTGTGGTAATGCAATTGAAAAGGGGATCGTATACCCGAAAGATGGGGTTCTTTATGAAGCAAAGAGGTATATGCGAATTCATATTGAACATGCGCACAGCTCCGTTTTTGAATACTTGATTGATCTCGATAAAAAACTTACAGGTCTCACGGACCATCAAAATCGCCTTCTTCGCCTTTTTTACCAAGGGAAGAATGATGCTGAGGTTCAGGAGGAAATGGGGATTGGCAGTCCGTCCACCATTCGGAACCATCGTTTTGTTTTGAAAGAGAAAGAGCGTCAAGCTAAGTTGTTTTTAGCTCTGATGGAACTTCTGAAAGGTAAAGATGAACATGCTCCGGCATTTATCCCGCTTCATCAAAAAGCAAGGATGGTCGATGATCGTTATAACGTTACCGAGGATGAAAAGGTGAATGTGCTGAAAAAATACTTCCCTAAAGGCAGTCAGGATGAATTAAAGTCTTTCCCGCCAAAGGAAAAACAAAGGCTGATCATTCTCCAAGAAATTATGAACCGTTTTGAAAATGAGCGGAGATACGAAGAAAAAGAAATCAATCAAATATTGGGTGCTGTTTATCATGATCATGTCCTATTGAGAAGGTATTTAATAGAATATGGATTCTTGGATAGAAAGCCTGATGGGAGCCAATATTGGCTGAAGAAATGATGACTGGAGGCAAGAAAGATGGATCGTAAAAAAGAACTGAAGCAATTATATAAAGAAACGAAAGTTGAAGCAGGTGTATACCAAATCAGAAATACGGTAAATGATAAAGTCTTTATCGGAAGCACCAGGAATTTAAAGACGTTGAAGGGGAAACAATTTGAATTGGAAAATGGAACAAACACCAATAAAGTGCTGCAAGGTGAGTGGAACCAATATGGGAAAGATGCTTTTTCTTTTGAGGTACTGGAGGTATTGAAGCCGAAAGAAACAGGATTTTTTGATGCTAAACGGGAATTGAAAAAACTTGAAGAAGTGTGGCTGGAAAAAATACAGCCATACGAAGAACGGGGATACAATAGAATGAAACCCGCTGACTTGTAAGTGGTCTTCAGAGATTCTCCTTGATTCCCAGCTGCCGATATACCTTTGATGTATTTCTTTCTTATTTCTTTATGATAAATAAGGTATTATGGAAGCGGATGGTAATATATTTTAGTGTTAATGATTAGGAGGTGCTGGGATAGAAAATGGAGATGGATATCTACGGGCGAAAAAAAGGGTTGAAAACCTTAAGGCATTCTACATTCATCTAATGGTGTATGTATTGGTGAATGTCATGTTGATTGCGATTAACCTATTAACGGATCCTGGTTATTGGTGGTTCCTTTATCCCCTTGGAGGGTGGGGGATTGGTGTTCTGATACATGGAATTACCATTCTTGCGCAAGGAAACTTCGGGTCTGAGTGGGAAGAAAGAAAAATAAAAGAATATATGGAAAAGGATAAAAAGAACGGCTGAATTTTGGCGTGTTCAAAACAGGGAGTCATTTGTGGCTCTTTTTTTGTGGAAAAATAATCGGTGGATCTCACTTGTTGTAAGTTTTTAAATGGTTTAAGCTAGTAATGGGGGACCTATCTATGAAAAAGGGGGAAACCCGTGGAGGACCTTCACTAAATAATAATTAATCTTAGGAGTTGCGAATGAAAAAAATAGGATGGACCATAACGGGAATAGGGGCAATCATGGCGCTGGGGGCCTTGCTTTATCCTTTGAATGTTATTGATAAAACTCTATGTATATATTTATTGCTCGGCGGTGCAGGGCTAATGTTTGTCGGGTCAATGTTCAGGGCCTTTTCGCTCCTGAAAAGATGACTGATTTTACGTTTGATAAAAACGCTCGATTAAGGTGATGACATGGAGAAAAACCAATTGAAATATGCCCAGCAGCATCTGGCTAATGAACGCACCTTCTTGGCGTGGATAAGGACGGTGATTGCAATAGTTGGAGTTGGTTTTCTTGCGACAAGCCTCCACTTTACGATTGGTGTGCATCGGGATGCCCGGATTGACTTGATCAGCATCGTGCTGGGTATGTTTGCGTGTGCATTGGGACTTGTGATTACCGTTCTGGCGACAATCGGTTATCTTCAGAAGAAACGGCAAATCAATGAAGGGACGTTTGAGCCTTCAAGTGCGCACGTAATTCTAATCGCTGTTTTTATGGTCATATTGTTATCGATGATCATTTTATATTTTGTTTTCATTTAAAACTGTCCTAACCTAAATAGGGCAGTTTTTTTAGTTTCTGCTATTATATACTTATTCTTACATCATTACGGAAAGATTTCTTCCGTTAACTTAATGCCAACAAAAAACGAAAGATTGAAAAACACTGTATTTCTGGTTATGAAAGAATAATTCAGACTGTAGGCAAATTCGAAGAAAACGAGTTTGCCCGCATTAATTTTATAGCGTTTACAATTTGGACGTTGATTTCCGGTCCAGGCACTCGCTTCCCGCAGGAGTCTCGCGCCTTCCTCTACAACCAACTTCGTTACTTAAGGAGTTGAAGGTATTGCTGCATTGGGTCCATTGGTTCGGGAGCATCATTTAATGAAAGATACGTTTTCCGAACCCCTTTTGTCGACTAAATGAATAATTAAAACCTTTTTATTATATTAAATACAGTGTTGAGCACGATAGCCATGGTGAAAGGGTATATAAGCGGCAAGGGAAAAATCGATCAAGTTTTGTCTTTTGACTTCCTTGAAAAAATATTCATAAACCATCATGAGATTGTGAATAAACTTCACATGGGTAATGCTAACTTTATAACCCTTGGAGTACTTTACTTTATTCAATTTCAATCACGTTTTAAATATTTGTTTATTTTTCCATTTTGTGAGATATGATAAAGAGGAACTAAAAGGAGGTCATCGAGATGGTGGATATCAAAAAAGGCGAAAGTTCTTTTTTTGTCGAAGAATCTGGTGAGAAACTAGCGGAAATTACATTCTTTAAATCAGGTGATGATGAGATCACGGTCGATCATACCGTCGTTTCTGACAAGCTTCGCGGGCAAAAGGTAGGGAATTCCCTTGTTGAAAAGGTAATAGGATTCGCAAGGGAGGAAAACCTGAAAATTGTTCCGGTATGTTCGTTCGTTCAAAAACAATTTGAAAAAAATGCAGAATACGAGGATGTATTGGCAAAGTGAACCAGAGGGCTGACTTAGGGGATGATTAATATCGCCTATGTTCAGCCCTTTGCCATTTTTTTAGATAATCTTCATACCTCCAATAAAATAATAGTAAAGCCTTTCCGCCTACGTATGCTCGCGCATTAATATAGGGGAGGTGCCAGGATGGCATCAAATTACAAACCCTATTGAATCGTGCAAAGGGAAATATGGGAAGCGGTATGAATCCAGTCGTGAACGAGACGATACACGAAGTGTTGAGATTAGCTTATGAAGTGGGGATATTTGTTCAAATAACGGCTGGTTATCGAAGTTTCCGAGAACAAAATGAATTGTATGAACGAGGCAGAACGAATAAATCAAAGCAATCGTGACTTATGCCAGAGGAGGCCAATCCTTGCATAACTATGGCCTTGCTGTAGATTTTGTCATTGTCATTGTTAGTGATGACGGCAAGCGGGCATTGTGGACAGAGGGCGAAAAGTGGACAAGTGTGGCAGCCATAGCAAAATCCCTGGGATTTGTTTGGGGAGGGGATTTTGAATTGTTCCGTGATTTTGCGCATCTTGGAATGTCAGGCGGTATATCCACGAGAGACCTTCAAAAGGGATGGAGGCCGAATCTTGTATCAAGAGTGGCGTCAGCGAACAGTGAAAATGAAGCTGAAAGGGAAAATGGATGATCCGCTATTTGAGAAATCCGATACTGGTGACTGGCATCATGTGGATAGTTTGCGAATATTTCAGTGGAGAAGTTTGTTATCACATGAATGATTTTAATGGGATATCTGATGTTTTTTAAAATTAAAAATTGAAAAAACTTTTTTTGCAGAATGTGGCCATGATAGGTATGTAAGCGGATACAACAAATCTTTCAATTTAGAATTATCAAAAAATTTAAAAAAACCTGTTGACTACTACCTGAAATACACGTAAGATAATCACAAATACAAGACATCAAACATAAGCGTTTCGAAAAATATGAATAATGCGAAAAGCATTGAAGAGGATAAGTAGTCTTTTAAACAGGCAGTCACAGAGAGCCGGGTAGCTGAGAGCCGGTATTGTCCCGAAAGATGAACTCACCTTGGAGTTTCAGCTTGAACGTCAGACTAGTAGAGCTGAACGGGTGCGTACCAGTACCCGTTACCAAAACAGAGAATAGTGTAGTCTATTCAAAGTGCGCATGGAGTTTCATGCGAAAAAGGGTGGTACCGTGGAGTGGCTCATCAAGCCTTTTCACCCCTTTAACTTGCCGAGTGCAAGTACATTTGGGGTGAAAAGGCTTTTTTGTATGCATAAAAAGCTGAAAATTCTGAATGTTAAGAAAACATTCAGTGGAAAAGCGAAGGAGGTTTTTTACGAAATGACACAAAAGTCAGTTGTTGCTGATCGGAAAAGTGGAAAGACACATTATAGTGGTGCCGAATTTCTGCTGGATGCATTGAAAAAGGAAAATGTTGAAGTCATCTTTGGTTATCCGGGAGGTTCTGTATTGCCGATTTATGACAAGCTTTACAGTTCAGAACTTTTTCATATTTTGACAAGGCACGAACAGGGTGCCATTCATGCAGCGGAAGGATACGCCAGGATTACCGGCAAGCCGGGGGTGGTCATAGTCACATCCGGTCCAGGGGCAACGAACATCGTCACCGGTTTGGCCGATGCGATGATCGACTCTTTACCGCTAGTGGTAATTTCGGGTCAGGTAGCTACCAGTGTAATTGGCTCGGATGCTTTCCAGGAAGCTGATGTACTGGGGATTACTACACCGATCACAAAACATAACTATCAGGTAAGGAAGCCGGAAGACCTTCCGCGCATTATAAAAGAAGCTTTTTATATCGCTTCCAGCGGCCGGCCCGGTCCAGTATTAATCGATATACCTAAGGATATGGCCATTATAAAAGGTGTAGCGACTGATGATGAGCCAGAAATGAATCTCCCGGGCTATCAGCCGACGACCAAGCCGAATTACTTACAGATCAGAAAGCTAGTTGAGGCCGTAAGCGGTGCGAAAAGACCGGTCATTCTTGCAGGGGCAGGTGTCCTGCATGCAAAGGCCTCCCATCTATTAAAGGAATATGTCGAGCAGCAAGGCATTCCCGTCGTCCACACTTTATTGGGTCTTGGGGGCTTTCCGGCGGAACATCCTCTCTTTATCGGAATGGGTGGTATGCATGGCTGCTATGCAGCAAACATGGCGTTAGCGAAATGTGATCTATTAATCAATATCGGTGCAAGGTTCGATGATCGTTTGACTGGGAATCTAGCGAAATTCGCACAGCACGCAACGGTTGCCCATATCGATATTGATCCAGCGGAAATCGGTAAAAATGTGCCGACAAAAATTCCAGTCGTCGGAAGTGCCAAGGAAGCACTCTCGGAGTTGATTGCGCAAAATGGCAAGAAACCGGAAATTGATGAATGGACAACACAGCTGACTGCATGGAATGAAAAGTTCCCATTGCGTTATACCCATGAAGAAGGCGTTCTGAAACCTCAGCGGGTCATCCAGATGCTTCATGAAAAAACGAATGGGGAGGCCATTGTTACGACGGATGTTGGACAGCATCAAATGTGGGCAGCTCAATACTATCCATTTAACAAACCGGATTCATGGGTCACTTCCGGCGGATTGGGGACGATGGGCTTTGGCTTACCATCGGCTCTCGGAGCGCAACTGGCGAATCCGAAAGCGACGGTGCTTTCCATATCAGGGGATGGTGGATTCCAGATGTGCCTGCAAGAACTTTCAGTCATTGCCGAAATGAATCTGCCGATCAAAATCATCATCGTCAACAACGGTGCGCTAGGGATGGTAAGGCAGTGGCAGGAACTCTTTCATGAAAACCGTTTCTCACACAGTATTTTTCAATCGCATCCGGATTTCGTGAAATTGGCCGATGCTTATGGAATTCCGGGATACAAGGTGACGACGGAGGAAGAAGCAAGCAACTGCCTGGATGTAGCGTTAAAGACCGATGGTCCAGTGCTGATTGATTTCCGCGTAAAACAAAATGAAAATGTCTTTCCGATGGTAGCACAAGGAAAAGGGCTAGATGAAATGGAAGGAGTTTAATCAATGAAGGGAATTCTTAGCCTCACCGTGAACAACCGGCCAGGCGTCCTGAATCGGATTACGAACCTGTTCACGAAAAGAAATTATAACATTGAAGGCATGACTGTCGGACCTTCCGAACAGGATGGCATTTCAAGGATGACCTTCGTGGTCGATGTTGATGACGAAGCTGTCATTGAACAGATCACCAAGCAATTGAATAAGCAGATCGATGTTTTGAAAGTATATGATATTACGAATCAATCGATTGTGGCAAGGGAACTTGCACTCATTAAAATAATGGTGACTACACAAACCCGAGCCGAGATTTATTCAGTCATCGAACCCTTCCGAGCTTCAGTTATTGATGTCAGCAAAGATAGCCTGACAGTTCAAATCACGGGGGAATCGGATAAAATCGAAGCCTTCATTGAACTGATCAAGCCATATGGCATCAAGGAATTGGCAAGGACAGGGACTGCCGCCATCCCGCGTGGAATGCAAATTGCACACGCTAAGAGTGCGACAATCGTATAAAAAAACCAAAACAAAAACCAAAACAAAAAACAATGATGAAAAGGGAGATGTAATTATTATGGCAAAAGTATATTATAACGCAGAAGCAAACGAGAATTTCTTCAACAATAAAAAGGTAGCGGTAATCGGATATGGTTCACAAGGACACGCACACGCACAAAACCTACGTGACAGCGGTGTAGATGTAATCATCGGAATCAGGAAAGGTAAATCCTTCGATAAAGCGGTGGAAGACGGCTTTAATGTTTACACAGTGAAAGAAGCAGCTGAACAGGCAGACGTGATCATGAACCTATTACCGGATGAAACTCAGCCGAAAGTATACCAAGAAGAAATCAAACCGGTATTGCGTGCAGGTCAAGCGTTAATGTTCGCACACGGATTCAACGTCCATTTCAATCAAATCGTTCCGCCGGCAGACGTGGATGTATTATTAGTCGCTCCAAAAGGTCCGGGACATCTTGTACGCCGTACATATGAACAAGGTGCAGGGGTGCCGGCATTGTTCGCCATCTACCAAAATGTTACGGGTGAAGCAAGAGAATTGGCACTTGCGTACGCTCGGGGAATCGGTTCTTTAAGAGCTGGCGGTTTGGAAACTACTTTCCAGGAAGAAACGGAAACGGATCTATTTGGAGAGCAAGCTGTACTTTGCGGCGGATTGACTGCCCTTGTGAAAGCTGGATTCGAAACCTTGACAGAAGCTGGATATCAACCGGAAGTAGCATATTTCGAGTGTTTGCATGAACTTAAATTAATCATCGACCTTATGTATGAAGGCGGTATGGAAAACATGCGCTATTCCATTTCTGACACAGCTCAATGGGGAGATTTCGTTTCTGGACCACGCGTCGTGACGGAAACTACGAAAGAGGCAATGAAAGCGATCTTGAAAGACATCCAAAACGGTGAGTTCGCTAAAGGATGGATCTTGGAAAATCAAGCGAATCGTCCGGTCTTCAATGCTATCAATAATCGTGAAAACCAACATCAAATCGAAGTGGTTGGCCGTGAATTAAGAAAAATGATGCCATTCGTAAAACCTCAACAAAAAGAGAAAGAAGTGGTAGCCGTTGCGAAAAATTAATATATTCGAAACTACACTTCGAGATGGGGAGCAATCCGCCGGTGTAAATTTGAATTTTACCGAAAAACTTGAAATTGCTTATCAGCTTGAAAGATTGGGTGTTGATATAATCGAAGCCGGTTTTCCGGCAGCATCCAAAGGGGATTTCAACTCCGTACAGGAAATCGCGCGCAAAATCAAAAACAGCTCTGTCACAGGGCTGGCGCGTGCTGTAAAAGGGGATATCGATGCAGCTTGGGATTCATTAAGGGGCGGTGCAGAACCAAGATTGCATACGTTCATTGCCACTTCGCCCATTCATCGTGAATATAAGTTGAAAATGTCGAAGCAGCAAGTGATTGAAAGGTCGGTTGAAATGGTTAAGTACGGAGCAACGCGTTTTCCGATCGTACAATGGTCTGCAGAAGATGCAAGCCGTACAGAACTTGACTATTTGGCTGAAATCGTTGAAGCGGTCATTCAAGCTGGTGCCAAGGTCATTAACATCCCGGATACTGTAGGGTATGCAGCTCCAATCGAGTACGGAAACATTTTCAGATACCTTCGTGAGCATGTTCCTTCTATTGATAAAGTTAGTTTATCCGCACACTGCCATGACGATCTTGGAATGGCGACGGCCAATTCATTGGCTGCCATCGAAGGCGGGGCTACGCAAGTCGAAGGCACAATCAACGGAATTGGTGAACGTGCCGGAAACGTGGCACTTGAAGAAGTGGCCATGGCACTCTACATCCGCAAAGATTTCTATCAAGCGGAAACGGGTCTCGTATTGAATGAAATTAAAAGGACCAGTGATTTGGTCAGCCGCCTTACGGGAATGCAAGTTCCTGCTAATAAAGCCATTATTGGTGCCAATGCATACGCACATGAATCCGGCATTCACCAGGATGGCGTGTTAAAAGAAAAAACGACATATGAAATCATATCACCTGAACTCGTCGGGGTTTCGTCCAATTCACTCGTTTTAGGAAAGCATTCAGGACGCCATGCTTTCAAAGAAAGATTACAAGAGTTGAATTTTACGGTAACGGATGAGGAAATGAACTCATTATTCGTCCAATTCAAGGAATTGGCCGATAATAAAAAGACCATGACGGATGAAGATATCGTTGCGCTGGTGCTTGAAGAGAAAGCGACGGATATCAGTTTCTATGACATGATTTCCTTACAGATTTCCCATGGTACCCATCAGACGGCGACTGCGACGGTCACACTGAAAAAAGGCGATAATGAAGAGATCCAGGAAGCGGCTACTGGTGCAGGAAGTGTAGAAGCCCTATATAACACGCTTGAAAGATGTTTGGGCAGCGAGATCAACTTGCTGGACTATCGTATCCAATCGGTGGGTGGCGGAATGGATGCCCTCGCTCAGGTTTTTGTGAAAATTGATTATAACGGTGTGGAAACAAGCGGCAGGGGTCTTGATCAGGACGTCTTGGAAGCATCCGCCAAAGCGTATTTGAACGCTGTGAACCGTGTGATCATCATGAAGGAACTGGAAGAAAAAGCAGTATTACAATAGGAAGGGGAGATTTCGATGAAAAGGAATATTGCGGTGCTTCAAGGAGATGGCATCGGGAAAGAAGTAACAAGAGGCGCTGTAGAAATCCTCGAAGCCGTTGCCCAAAGATATGGACACGATTTTGAATTTCAATATGGTGAGATTGGCGGAGGTGCCATCGACAGCACAGGTTCACCCCTGCCGGGTGAAACAGTGGAGATTTGTAAAAACAGCGATGCGGTATTATTAGGGGCCGTTGGAGGACCTAAGTGGGATGACCAGCCTGCGCACCTAAGACCGGAACGAGGTTTGTTGAAAATCCGAAAAGATTTGAATCTTTATGCTAACATCCGTCCAATCAGCTATTATTCCAGCTTGTCGGAATCTTCTCCTCTTAAAAAGGAATTCATTGAAGATGTGGATTTCGTGATTGTCAGGGAACTAACTGGCGGCCTTTATTTCGGAAAGCCAAGTGAGCGCGTTGAAAAAGAAGGGAAAGAGGCGGTCGTCGATACACTTTTCTATCAGAAAAGCGAAATGAAGCGCATCATCGAACTTGCTTTTTCATTAGCATCGGATCGCAAGAAAAAAGTAACATCCGTGGATAAAGCGAATGTTCTTGAATCCAGCAGGATGTGGCGTGAGACGGCTGAAGAAATTGCCAAGGACTATCCGGATGTAATCCTTGAACATATGCTTGTTGATAATGCAGCCATGCAATTGATCAAAAACCCGAAACAATTTGATATTATCGTGACGGAGAATATGTTCGGTGATATTTTAAGCGATGAAGCTTCGGTATTGACTGGCTCGCTTGGAATGCTTCCTTCCGCCTCCATATCAACAAATGGGCCTAATCTATATGAACCGATTCATGGCTCTGCCCCGGATATTGCGGGCAAAAACCTGGCAAATCCGATTGGGACGATTTTATCAGCGGCTTCCATGCTGCGTCTATCCTTTGGTTTGGAAGATGAGGCGAAAGCAGTTGAACAGGCGGTGGAAACGGTCCTTGAATATGGCTTGAGAACAGGCGATATCGCAAATGGCCAACCAACCATTACGTCTACCTCAGAGATGATTGCAGAAATAAAAGCAAATCTTTTAGACCAGGAAGCCATTTCCAACATCATGGGAGCTTACGCATAAACTTCTTTCACGGCCTAACATTAGGCCGTGTTTTTTAAAAAAATACAAGATTGATCGAGGTGGGATAGTGATGGGAAAGTCGATAATAGAGAAAATATGGGATCGCCATATTGTAAATGAAGAAGAGAATAAACCGGATTTAATTTATATAGACCTTCAATATATTCATGAAGTGACCTCTCCGCAAGCATTTGAAGGATTGAGATTAAAAGGACGCAAAGTCAGGAGACCCGATCGTACTTTCGCGACAATGGATCATAATGTGCCAACGGTTAATCGCTATTTCATCGAGGATGATATTGCAAGGAAACAACTAGAAGCGCTTGAGCAAAACTGTAAGGAGTTCGGTATCCGCCTTGCTGATTTAGACAGCCCGGATCAAGGTATCGTTCACGTTATCGGGCCGGAATTAGGGCTTACACAGCCAGGGATGACGATTGTCTGCGGAGACAGTCATACATCTACACATGGTGCGTTTGGCTCGATAGCATTTGGAATCGGTACGAGTGAGGTCGAGCATGTTTTGGCCACACAAACCCTATGGCAAACAAAACCCAAAACATTAAAGCTTGAGGTTAATGGCAAGCTTGGTCATGGCGTGATGGCGAAAGATGTCATATTATATGTGATTTCTAAATTCGGCGTCGATTTCGGAACTGGACATATCATTGAGTATTGCGGGGAAGTTTTCCGGGATATGTCAATGGAAGAAAGAATGACGGTTTGCAATATGTCGATCGAAGGCGGGGCAAGAGCCGGTCTGGTAGCTCCTGATGAAACAACGTTCTCTTACTTGAAAGGTCGTAAATATTTGCCGAAAGGAGAAGAGTTCGAGCGATGTGTTCAGGACTGGAAGTCACTTTCCAGCGATGAGGATGCTGTATATGACCAAGAAATCATTCTCGATGGCAGCCTGATTTCACCAATGGTCAGCTGGGGGACGAATCCTGGAATGGCTAGTGGCGTGGACGGAAAAGTACCTACCTTCGCAGAGGAAATCATGGATCCTAAGGAACTGAATCGAGCCATTGAGTATATGGGTCTTGAGGAAGGCATGCCGATCACGGAAATTCCCGTACAACATGTATTCATAGGATCGTGTACCAATTCACGCATTGAGGACTTACGGCAAGCCGCAGAAATGATCGAAGGCCAGACTGTTCAAAAAGGGGTTCGGGCGATGGTCGTACCCGGTTCACAAAGCGTCAAAAGGCAAGCGGAAGATGAAGGGTTGGATGAGATTTTCAAATCTGCGGGCTTTGAATGGCGCGAATCGGGCTGCAGCATGTGCCTGAGCATGAACCCTGACGTGGTTCCGGCCGGCGAGCATTGTGCCTCCACAAGCAATCGGAACTTTGAAGGCAGGCAAGGAGCTGGAGCAAGAACACACCTGGTTAGTCCAGCTATGGCTGCCGCGGCCGCCATTCATGGGAAATTTGTCGATATCAGGAATTTGAAAAGAACTGAACAAGTCCAATAAGAATACGAATTAACCGGAGGTGCAGAGTATGGAACCCATTACTATATATAAAGGAAGAGCGGCGGCACTTGACCGTAAAAACGTGGATACGGACCAAATCATTCCAAAGCAATTTTTAAAAAGGATTGAGCGAAGCGGATTTGGCGAATTTTTATTCTATAACTGGCGTTTTGATGAAAATGGAAAGGAACGTCCTGATTTTGAATTGAATCAGCCCCATAATCAAAACACGTCCATATTAATAGCAGGTGAAAATTTTGGCTGCGGTTCATCCCGTGAGCATGCCCCTTGGTCATTGAAAGACTACGGATTCGATATCATCATCGCTCCGTCTTATGCTGATATCTTTAAAAGTAATTGCATGAAAAATGGCATGGTCCCCATCGCTTTGACCCAGACTGAAGTAAACTATTTAATGGAGAGAGTGTCGGCACCTGATTATGAGTTGACGATCGACCTTCCCAATCAGACATTGAAAGATGGTCAAGGGTTTGAAACGAGCTTTGAAATTCATCCATATTGGAAGGAAATGCTCATCAAAGGCTGGGATGAAATTTCGATAACGCTTCAATATGATAAAGAGATTTCAGCCTATGAATCTCAAAAAAAACCTGTATCGAGTATTTAATAGAAAAAAGTCATTTCCCGTTCTCCTTTCTTATTTGAAAGGAAGCGGGATTTTTTTAACGGAAAAAGAAGGAAAGGCGTGCATCCGCCATATAAATTTTTGTGTTTCCAGCTATTACATGCTAAACTGTTTCTCAAAAAGCGAACGGTGAGGCGGAAAATAGGATGGATGATGAAAACAACCAAAAGAAGGCCGGAGAAACAAAGATTATCGCCTTTCCAAATCTCGGTGAAAGGCTGATTGTAAAAGGACTGGATGAGCTTGGTAACAGGAACTTTAAAGCGGCTGCACAGCTCTTCAGCCAAGCCAGGGAGTATGAGCCCGAAAATGATGAAGTTTGCATGGGGCTAGTGGTCTCACTAGTTGAACTTGAGTATTACCAGGAGTCAAAAGAGTTGTGTATAGAGATGCTGAATAAAGGCATCGGCGACTATTTTCAACTGATCAATATTTATTTGATGGTACTGCTGCAATTAGGCGAGCATCAGGAAATGGTCACGACGATCGAACTGCTATTTGAAGAAAGCCAAATTCCCTTTGATAAAGAGGAACATTTCGAAAAGATGCTTCAGTTCAGCAAAAGGGCCCTTGAGGATAAAAAAGAGGAGAAGGAAAGGCGAAATCAACAGCTTTCAGAGGAAATGCAGGAGGATGAACTTTTTGAAGGGAAAACGGATAGTGAGATGCTCATGGTCATTTCAAAACTCACGAATATCAATATTCGACCATTTATCCCTCAAATCGAAGAATTTCTACAAAAAGATGAGGGACATCCTTTCTTTAAAACGATGCTCCTTAACATCCTTATCGACCAGGAGTATAACCAGGAATTGACGGTGAGGAAATTCAATCAATCGAAGTCGGTCACCCCAAAGGAATTGAAAAGTTTGAAGGAGACGGACTTCTATAAGAAGGTAACCGGACTGACCGAAGAGGAAATCAGTCAGGATAATCCGAGCTTATTTGAAATGGTCCATAGTTTGATTGAACGTCATTCTTTTTTATTGTTTCCTTTTGAACCAGGATCTGAAAGCTTGCCTGCATGGGCAGCTGCCTACCATGCCTTGGCGGAAGAATACATGACCGGGGAAGTTTTCGTGAGGGACTTAGCGGGCCTTTACCGTGCTGATGAGGAAAGCGTTGCGGATATTCTTACCTATATAAAAGAAATTGAAGAAATTTCTTATCCTATTATTTAAGCTATTGCTGTTGTAACAGATTAATCCTGTGGTATAATGTAGTGGTTGTAATGTATAATCGTCTAATTTTGACGATTTCCCCAATATTTTGGGGGTATATTTGAAGGATGACTTGTTAACACTTGCAAAGCATAATCATCCAATGCTTATTATTGAAGTATATAGATTTTTGGAGGGAAACACATGTCTGTAAAATGGGAAAAACAAGAAGGTAATCAAGGCGTACTAACAATTGAAGTTGACGCTGCAAAAGTAAACGAAGGTTTAGACGCAGCTTTCAAAAAAGTAGTGAAACAAGTAAATGTACCTGGCTTCCGTAAAGGTAAAATGCCACGTCAAATGTTCGAAAAGAAATTCGGCGTAGAATCACTTTACCAAGATGCGCTTGATATCATTCTTCCAGATGCTTACGCAAATGCTGTCGAAGAAGCTGGAATTCAGCCTGTAGATCGTCCAGAAATCGACATCGAGAAAATGGAAAAAGGCGAAAACCTGATCTTCACTGCAACTGTAACAGTTAAGCCTGAAGTTAAATTGGGAGATTACAAAGGTGTTGAAGTTGAAAAATTCAATACTGAAGTAACTGACGAAGATGTTGAAAACGAATTGAAAACTTTGCAGGAGCGTCAAGCTGAGCTTGTCGTTAAAGAAGAAGGACAAGTTGCTGAAGGCGATACGGTCGTTCTTGACTTTGAAGGATTCGTTGATGGTGAAGCATTCGAAGGCGGAGCTTCAGAAAACCATTCATTGGAAATCGGTTCAAACTCTTTCATTCCAGGATTCGAAGAGCAACTTGTCGGTCTTGAAACTGGCGCTGAAAAAGATATCGAAGTTACATTCCCTGAAGAATACCACGCTGCTGAACTTGCAGGTAAACCAGCAGTATTCAAAGTGAAAATTCACGAAATCAAAACAAAACAACTTCCTGAGTTGGATGATGAGTTCGCGAAAGATGTCGACGACGAAGTGGAAACTTTGGCTGAACTTAAAGAAAAAACAAAACATAAATTAGAGCATGACAAAAAACATGAAGAAGAAAACTTCATTCAAAACACTGTAATTGGTAAAGCTGTTGAAGGTGCAGAAATAGACGTTCCTGAAGCAATGATTTCAAACGAAGTTGACCGCATGATGAATGAGTTCTCTCAACGCATTCAATCTCAAGGCCTTAATTTGGAACTTTACTACCAATTCTCAGGTCAAGACGAAGAAGCTTTAAAAGCGCAAATGAAAGAAGAAGCTGAAGGACAAGTTCGTACGAGCCTAACTCTTGAAGCAATCGCAGAAGTTGAAAAACTTGAAGCGACTGACGAAGATGTAGAATCTGAACTTGCACAAATGGCTACTATGTACAATATGGAAGTTGACGCGATCAAACAAGCTCTTGGAAACTTAGAAGGAATCAAAGGCGATCTTAAAATTAAGAAAGCGATTGACTTCTTGGTAGAAAACAGCAAAACAGTTGACGCAAAATAATTTTTATAAATAAGTAGATTAAAATATTTCCTTTAAAAAAACAAGGCGCGAGTAATCGTGCCTTGTTTTATACATATTGAGAATTCGTGTAATTTTTAAATATCGGTTATTTCCTGATTGATTTTTTTGGGATTTCGGTGTAGATTAGTTCTAATACCGCATATACATATTTATACAGCAAATCCTGCTTTTAAAAATCCAAAGTTTTGGGCATGCTGGTAAAGGGCAAATACATATTGATTGATTATTGTACTTATTTAACAACTCGGACCGTGAGCATTTTTGTTACTAAACTTCCAAGAACATGATAAAATGCAAAACATACTAGGGATTTTGGAATGTTTAAGCAGATGTGTGCCTAGTTTTTTCTTTACGATTAGGTACCGCTATGTAATAGAGTTGGAAGAGTATTTAAAGGGGTGAACGTACATGTTTAAATTTAATGATGAAAAAGGACAGTTAAAATGTTCTTTTTGCGGTAAAACACAAGAACAAGTCCGTAAACTGGTTGCTGGTCCAGGTGTCTATATTTGTGACGAGTGTATAGAACTTTGTACGGAGATCGTCGAAGAAGAGCTTGGAACTGATGAAGAAGTAGAATTCAGAGATGTTCCTAAACCTATGGAAATCCGTGAAATTCTTGACGAATATGTGATTGGACAAGAACAGGCGAAGAAATCTTTGGCTGTCGCTGTTTATAACCATTATAAACGTATCAATTCCAATAGCAAAGTCGACGATGTTGAACTTTCTAAAAGTAACATCGCCCTAATCGGACCGACGGGAAGCGGGAAAACCCTTCTTGCGCAAACATTGGCACGATTACTGAATGTTCCTTTTGCCATTGCTGATGCCACTTCATTGACGGAAGCTGGATATGTTGGGGAAGATGTTGAAAACATCCTTCTAAAATTAATCCAAGCAGCTGATTACGATGTGGAAAAAGCGGAAAAAGGCATCATTTACATTGATGAAATCGATAAAGTTGCCCGTAAATCGGAAAATCCTTCTATTACACGTGACGTGTCTGGTGAAGGTGTGCAACAAGCTTTATTGAAAATTCTTGAAGGAACGGTTGCGAGCGTTCCGCCTCAAGGTGGACGTAAACATCCACATCAGGAATTCATCCAAATCGATACGACCAATATTTTGTTCATCTGCGGCGGTGCCTTTGATGGCATCGAACCGATTATCAAACGCCGTCTTGGTCAAAAAGTCATTGGCTTTGGCTCTGACGTGAAAAAGGATGATGTTGCAGAAAAAGAATTGCTTTCCAAAGTCCTTCCTGAAGACTTGCTTCGTTTCGGATTAATTCCGGAATTCATCGGACGTCTTCCGGTAATTGCGACTCTTGAGCAATTGGATGAAGCTGCTTTGATTGAAATTCTTACACAACCGAAAAATGCCCTTGTTAAACAATATCAAAAACTACTTGAGCTTGACGATGTTGAATTGGAATTCGAACAGGAAGCGCTAAGTGAAATTGCTAAAAAGGCAATTGAACGCAAAACTGGTGCACGTGGTCTGCGATCCATCATCGAAGGCATCATTCTTGAAGTGATGTTCGATCTGCCTTCACGTGATGATGTTGCAAAATGTGTAATCACAGGCAGCACGATTTCGAAAAATGAATCTCCAAAGCTCGTCCTTAAAGACGGTACAACCGTCAAAGGACAGGAAAAGAAAACATCTGCTTGATTTATAAGGAAAAGAAAGACTGCCAGTTCATCTGGCAGTCTTTTTCTTTGTCTTTTTTCTCAAATTGTTGTTACTCAGGATAAAAACGCCAATTTTTCAACACGAATTTCTTGGATAATTTCGCCCTTCCAAAGGAGATACTAACAGAAATGACAAACTAGGAGAGTGCAGGAGGGAATACGATGAATTGGACAGGATTGGCGTTGTTTATCCAGCTGTTTTTTGGGATTATTATTGGATTGTATTTTTTGAACTTATTGAAAGGCCAGCGGACACAAAAAGTTTCCATTGACCGTGATTCACGTAAGGAGATGGACCAGTTACGGAAGATGAGATCGATTTCGTTAACAGAGCCATTGGCAGAAAAAGTTAGACCAAGCACATTTAATGAAATCATCGGTCAAGAAGATGGGATTAAATCTTTAAAAGCTGCTTTATGTGGGCCGAATCCCCAGCATGTGATAATTTACGGTCCTCCTGGGGTAGGGAAAACCGCGGCTGCCAGACTTGTTTTGGAAGAGGCGAAGAAAAATGGCAAGTCCCCTTTTAAGAATTCAGCCGTTTTCGTCGAATTGGACGCCACCACAGCCAGGTTCGATGAACGAGGGATTGCCGATCCGCTCATTGGTTCTGTGCACGATCCAATTTACCAAGGTGCCGGGGCAATGGGACAGGCCGGCATTCCGCAGCCAAAGCAGGGTGCAGTCAGCAATGCTCATGGAGGCGTGCTGTTCATAGATGAAATAGGGGAGCTTCATCCCATACAGATGAATAAACTGTTAAAGGTATTGGAGGATCGTAAGGTCTTTCTGGAAAGTGCTTATTATCAAGAGGAAAATCAAAATATTCCCACTCACATCCATGATATTTTTAAAAATGGACTGCCGGCAGACTTTAGGTTGATTGGAGCCACTACAAGAACGCCAAATGAAATCGCGCCTGCGATACGTTCAAGATGCATAGAAGTGTTTTTCCGTGAACTTGACCGGGAAGAAATAATCACCGTGGCTAAGAATGCCTCAGATAAAGTGGGGATCACCATCAGTGAAAAAGGCTTGCAATCGATCTCGGATTATGCCCGAAATGGCAGGGAAGCGGTCAACATGATTCAGACCCTTGCAGGAATATCAATTAATGAAAACAGGACTTTTATCAGGGAAGAAGATATAGATTGGATGGCCCATAGCAGCCAGCTGACCCAAAGAATGGACAGGAAAATAGAATCGAATTCAAAAATAGGCCTTGTTAACGGCCTTGCAGTCTATGGACCAAACAGCGGGGCATTGCTGGAAATCGAGGTTACGGTCATGGCCGCCTCTGATGAAAAAGGTTCGATAAACATTACCGGTATCGTTGAGGAGGAAAGTATTGGCGGCGGGAGTGGCAAATCGATTCGCCGTAAGAGCATGGCGAAAGGCTCGATTGAAAATGTCATTACGGTTTTACGATCGATGGGAGTGCCTGCCGATCAATTCGATATCCATGTGAACTTTCCGGGCGGAAGTCCAGTGGATGGCCCTTCTGCAGGAATTGCAATGGCTACAGGCATATACTCGGCCATATATAAAATCCCTGTTGACCATACCGTGGCGATGACTGGGGAAATAAGCATTCATGGCGGCGTTAAACCGATCGGCGGTGTCATTCCGAAAATCAAAGCGGCAAAACTTGCCGGGGCTAAGAAAGTAATCATCCCAGCCGAAAACATGCAGCCGCTTCTATCTGAAATCAAGGATATAGAAATCATTCCTGTTTCGAATGTGAAAGAAGTGCTGGATCAGGCACTGAAGAAAGAATTGATGTCGGAACAAATCCTCACAACCTTGGACCTATCAAAAAAAGAAAGTGTATAAAGGAAATGCCCCGGCTAAAAACTGAACCGGGGCATTTTAAGGACCATATTGGCGTTCCCGACAATCCTGACGTAAAAATAAACACGCATTCAACGTGCTTTTTTATCTAATATTGGAGATAATAATAGCAGTCGAAACGTGTTAAGGTAAACGAATAGACACTTCTATATAAATAGGATAGAATTGTTAAAAGGTTGAGAACATGGGTAAATAGTTTACAACGACGATACTAATTAGATGGAGGTGTCAGGAAATGACTGATAAAGAAATCATCGTCCCCCTCCTGCCGCTTAGAGGACTGCTTGTATATCCAACGATGGTACTTCATTTAGATGTAGGCCGAGATAAATCGGTACAAGCCCTTGAGAAAGCAATGGTGGAAGACCATCTTATATTTTTGACGACACAACAAGATGTTTCGTTGGACGAACCAGGTGAAGAAGATTTATTTACAATGGGAACTTTAACAAAGGTAAAACAGATGTTGAAGCTTCCGAATGGTACAATCCGGGTGTTGGTGGAAGGGTTGAACCGCGCAGAAGTCATTGAATTTTACGATTATGAGACACATTATGGTGCCAAGATTAAAATATATGAAGACAGTGATGAAAAGGATGCTGAACATCAAGCATTAATGCGCACTCTACTGGATTATTTTGAACAATACATAAAAATGTCCAAGAAAATAACCGGTGAAACGTTTTCGTCCACTTCGGATATTGAAGAGCCTGGGCGATTAGCGGATATAATCGCTTCTCATTTGCCTTTGAAATTGAAGGAGAAGCAAGAAGTGCTTGAGACCATTGATATGAAAGAGCGTCTAAGCCGTGTAATCGAGATCATCAATAACGAGAAAGAAGTTCTTTTTCTCGAGAAAAAGATCGGCCAGCGTGTTAAGCGATCGATGGAACGGACTCAAAAGGAATATTATTTACGAGAACAAATGAAAGCGATCCAAAAGGAATTGGGCGATAAAGAAGGAAAAACAGGGGAAATTGAGGTCCTAAACGAAAAGATAGAAGAAGCGGATATGCCTGAGCATATCAAAGAAACGGCATTAAAGGAACTGGACCGTTATGAAAAAGTTCCTTCGAGCTCAGCCGAGAGTTCTGTCATCCGCAATTATATCGAATGGTTGATCTCTCTTCCTTGGACCAAAGCGACCAAAGATGACTTGAATATTCATAAAGCCGAAAAAATCCTGAACCGAGATCACCATGGTTTGGAAAAGGTGAAGGAGCGGGTGCTTGAGTATTTGGCCGTACAGCAATTGACCAAATCATTGAAGGGACCGATCCTTTGCTTGGTGGGACCGCCAGGGGTCGGGAAAACCAGCTTGGCTAAATCGATCGCTTCATCCCTGAATAGGAATTTCGTCCGTATTTCTTTAGGTGGGGTGCGCGATGAATCAGAAATCCGCGGACATCGCCGCACATATGTAGGGGCGATGCCGGGACGGATCATTCAAGGCATGAAAAAAGCTGGAACGATCAATCCGGTCTTTTTACTGGACGAAGTGGATAAAATGTCCAATGACTTTAGGGGAGATCCATCTGCAGCGATGCTGGAGGTGCTCGATCCAGAGCAAAATCATAATTTCAGTGATCATTATATTGAAGAAACCTACAATCTTTCTAAAGTCATGTTCGTCGCAACGGCGAATAATTTGGGGTCGATTCCCGGCCCGCTTCGAGATCGTATGGAAATCATTTCGATTGCAGGTTATACTGAGATAGAGAAACTTCATATAGCCAAGGATCACTTGCTGCCTAGACAGCTTGAAAACCATGGCTTATTGAAGACACAACTGCAAATCCGTGAGGAAGCTCTTACAAAAATCATCCGTTACTATACTCGGGAAGCGGGTGTTCGGAGTCTGGATCGACAGCTTGCAGGCATCTGTCGGAAGACTGCAAAAATCATCGTGTCCGGAGATAAAAAGCGGGTCGTCATTTCTGAAAAGAATGTCGAGGAGTTTTTAGGGAAAACCATGTTCCATTATGGACAAGCGGAAGTCGAGAACCAAGTCGGTGTAGCTAATGGTTTAGCATACACGTCGGTAGGTGGCGATACACTGCAAATCGAGGTTTCCTTATCACCAGGTAAAGGCAAGCTGATCCTGACAGGAAAGCTTGGCGATGTAATGAAAGAGTCAGCCCAGGCCGCTTTCAGTTTTGTCCGTTCAAAAACCGAGAAGCTTCAGATTGATGCGAACTTCCATGAAAAATATGATATTCATATTCATGTCCCCGAAGGCGCGGTCCCAAAAGATGGCCCTTCTGCAGGGATCACGATTGCAACAGCGTTAATATCGGCCCTTACAAATAGGCCGATCAGAAAAGAGGTAGGCATGACAGGCGAAATTACATTACGCGGACGGGTTCTTCCGATCGGCGGGCTTAAAGAAAAATCTTTAGCGGCCCATCGCGCAGGACTTACGAAAATCATCATCCCGCAAAATAACGAAAAGGATATTGATGATATCCCGGAAAGTGTCCGTAAAGCATTAACTTTTGTTCCAGTTTCACACGTCGATGAAGTCCTTGAGCATGCATTGGTAGGTGTGAACGAATGAAAGTAACGAGTTCAGATATTGTCATCAGTGCCGTGAAGCCTGAACAATATCCCAATACTCCAATACCGGAATTTGCTTTGGCAGGCCGTTCCAACGTTGGGAAATCCAGTTTCATCAACAAAATGATCAATCGAAAAAACTTGGCGCGAACATCCTCTAAACCGGGTAAGACGCAGACCTTGAATTTTTATATCATAAATGAAGCACTCCATTTTGTGGATGTACCGGGTTATGGTTATGCAAAAGTTTCCAAGACGGAGCGTGATGCTTGGGGGAAGATGATCGAAACGTACTTCACTTCCCGTGACCAGCTCCGCGCTGCGCTTCTGATCGTCGATTTGCGTCATCCGCCGACAAAGGATGATATCGCAATGTATGAATTCCTGAAGCATTATGACTTGCCCCGGATTGTCATTGCCACCAAAGCGGATAAAATTCCAAAAGGCAAATGGCAGAAACACTTGAAAATCACGCGCCAAACGTTAAATATGGAAAAAGAAGATGAATTGCTTCTATTCTCTGGTGAAACAGGCGAAGGTAAGGAACAAGCATGGGGCGTCCTTAAGAAATATATGTAAAAGAAAAGGGTATTCCGCATCTGGAATACCCTTTTTCATTATGGAATCGGTAATTTTCACTTTTTTCGAACCAGAAAATAAATGCCGATCGCCATCAAGGCAAATGGCCAAAACCTTTCGATGTTCGCGGTGCTTGTTTCAACAATCCCGAAAGACGTTGTGATTTTATCATAGAATAAGAATGTGATCGAGACGATGAATATTACCATCCCGTGAAACATTCCAGAATTTGTTTTACGTGCCCGGAGAATAAATCCTAGTGAGATGATTAAAATAAAGATACCTATATTATCCGGCCAAATCTCCAGGTTCTCGGCGATGTGGAAGTGAGAACCGAATCCCAGTAAGATGACGCCTGGCAGGATGGACTCATGGTCATTACCGCTATATGCCTGAATCAGGAAGGCGGCACCAACTATACATAATAAAGTGGGCCAGCTGAAAAAGCCTGGAAAGATTTCGATTTGGGAATGTTCAAGAAAAAAATAGAGCCCGAAACCGATTAAAACGATTCCTGGGAAAATACGATGCGTTTTCATTTTATCCTCCTATGCAGTTCGATTACTTGAAGTTTTTTGCCATTTTTGATATGGTACTTTTGTACACAATGTCGAAATATGTATGTAACTTACAAATCCCGCTTAGACACCTTTTGTAGCATTCAGGCGTTTTGGCTGTCTTTTCATGGTAGCATACGTTTTCATAAACTGTTCATATTATTTGCGTGAATCCATTTTAGTACATGGTATAATAAATTTACATGAAAAATTTTGGGGGTGCAAAACAAAAGGATGCATATTCTAGCGGTTGGTATAAATTACAAAACTGCCCCTGTAGAAATTCGGGAAAAACTATCGTTTAACGAAGCCGAACTTGCCGAGGCAATGAAAGCTCTTAAAAATAAAAAAAGCATCTTGGAAAATATTATTATTTCAACATGTAACAGAACGGAAATATATGCGGTCGGTGACCAGCTCCATACAAGCAGGTATTATATTAAGGAATTCCTTTCGGAATGGTTTAATATCGATAAAGAAGAATTTTCTAAATATCTGTTCATTTATGAAGGCGATGGGGCTGCCGAGCATTTATTTTCTGTTACTTGCGGCTTGAATTCCATGATACTGGGAGAAACTCAGATTTTGGGACAAGTACGTTCAAGCTATTTGTTAGGGCAGAAGGAAGATACGATCGGCACCGTTTTTAACCATCTCTTCAAGCAAGCCCTTACATTAGCTAAAAAAGCTCATTCGGAAACCGAAATCAATACCAATGCCGTTTCCGTCAGCTATGCGGCAGTCGAGCTTGCAAAAAAAATCTTTGGTGGCCTGAACGGCAAGAATGTCTTAATTCTTGGGGCCGGTAAGATGGGTGAGCTGGCCATTCAAAATCTGCATAGCAATGGCGCCGACAGCATTACAGTCATTAATCGTACCTTCCAGAAAGCGGTCGACCTGGCCGAGAGATTCAATGGTACGGCGAAACAGCTTCAAGAGCTGCAATGCGCTTTAGTGGATGCTGATATCCTGATTACTTCAACTGGATCAAAAGATCTTCTTGTAACAAAAGAAATGATGTCATTCGTCAATAAGCTTCGTAAAGGCCGTCCTATTTTCATGGTCGATATCGCAGTGCCGCGTGACCTCGATCCAACACTGGGTGAGCTGGAAAATGTCTTCTTGTATGACATTGACGATCTTGAAGGGATCGTGCAAGCCAATATCGAAGAACGTAAAAAAGCTGCCGAGAAAATAGAATTGATGATTGAATCAGAAATTGTGGACTTCAACCAATGGATTAATTTGCTTGGTGTGGTTCCCGTCATTTCTTCTTTACGAGAAAAATCCCTATCAATACAGAAGGAAACGATGGAAAGCATCGAAAGAAAGCTTCCGCATTTAAGCGAACGTGACAAAAAAGTCCTGAACAAGCATACGAAAAGCATTATCAACCAACTGTTGAAAGATCCGATTCTTTATGCAAAAGAACTGGCAGATGAGCCGAATGCAAAAGAGCAATTGAATAATTTCGTGAAAATCTTCCATTTAGAGGAATTGATTGAAGACCAGCTGGTTGCGGATGAAAAAGAACGGAACAGCTCCAAGTCATCCCTATTGAATCCAGTTCCTGTCCAGTAATGAGGTAGATATGGAATTACTAATGACAAGATTGCATGAAGCCACTGTTTTGTTGTATGCCATCAGTATGCTTTTATATTTTATTGATTTCCTTAATAATAACCAGAAGGCGAACAGGGTCGCCTTCTGGTTGCTTTCTATTGTTTGGGTACTGCAAACAATTTTTTTGTTTCTGTATGTGTTGAAAACGGGAAGGTTCCCGGTATTGACGATTTTTGAAGGCTTATATTTTTATGCATGGGTCCTCATATCGCTATCTTTAATCATTAACCGCTTGCTAAGAGTCGATTTTACGGTCTTTTTTACGAATGTATTAGGTTTCATGGTTATGGCCATCCATACCTTTGCACCTGTTCAGATAGAATCTCAAGTGCTTGCACAGCGCCTGGTTTCAGAGTTATTGCTCATACATATCACTTTTGCCATCCTATCATATGGGGCATTCACGCTTTCTTTCGTTTTTTCACTTTTATACTTAATTCAATATGATTTATTGAAACGGAAGAAGTGGGGAAAACGCCTGCTTCGACTCGGCGATTTAACAAAGCTCGAGCATATGTCTTATGTCCTCGCAGTTATAGGTGTTCCATTATTAGTGGTCTCCCTTATCCTGGGGATTCAATGGGCTTATATAAAAGTCCCGGGGGTATCCTGGCTGGACATGAAGATCATCGGCTCATTTATTTTGCTTATTGCTTACAGTGTGTTTTTATACTTGAAAATTCGGAAACAAATGTATGGAAGGACGCTAGCCTTTCTGAATATTGGATCTTTCATGATTGTGTTAATTAACTTTTTCCTTTTCGGAAGCCTTTCAACATTCCACTTTTGGAATACATAGGAGGAAACTATGAGAAAAATAATTGTCGGTTCTAGACGTAGTAAATTAGCGATCACCCAAACGAACTGGGTTATCGCTCAACTTAAAGAACTTGGGGTCCCATACGAGTTCGAGGTGAAGGAAATTGTCACTAAGGGTGACCAAATCCTTGATGTAACACTTTCCAAGGTAGGCGGAAAGGGCTTATTCGTTAAAGAAATCGAACAAGCGATGTTGGATAAAGAAATTGATATGGCAGTACATAGTATGAAGGATATGCCGGCAGTGCTGCCTCCAGGCTTGACGATAGGCTGCATACCACCGAGGGAGGACCATCGGGATGCCTTGATTTCAAAGAACCATGAAACCCTTTCCGAACTGAAGCCCGGTTCCATCATAGGTACAAGCAGCCTGCGACGTGGCGCGCAAATTTTGGCTAGAAGGCCGGACCTTGAAATTAAATGGATTCGCGGTAATATCGATACCCGTCTGAATAAGCTGAAAACGGAAGATTATGATGCTATCATTTTAGCAGCAGCCGGACTATCAAGAATGGGATGGGAGCAGGACATCGTAACGGAATTTTTAGATGAAGATATTTGCATTCCGGCAGTTGGACAAGGAGCACTTTCCATTGAATGCCGCGAAGACGACAAAGAACTGCTGGCGGAACTTGCGAAATTGACCTGTGAAAAAACCAAAAGAACGGTTGAAGCGGAACGTGCCTTTTTGGATAAAATGGAAGGCGGATGCCAGGTGCCGATTGCCGGATTTGCGGTGGCAAAAGATAATGGATCCGTTTCCTTGACGGCTTTGGTCGCTGCTCCGGATGGAAAGGTGATATATAAAGAAATGGTTGAGGGTGCTGATCCCGAGGCGGTTGGGCATGCTGCTGCCAAACAAATTAGCGAAATGGGCGGTAAAGAATTGATCGATCGCGTAAAAGAAGAGCTTGATCAGTAATGAATCCAGTTCAACCTCTTAAGGATTATCAGGTATTAATCACCAGAGGGAAAGGACAGGCAGATGGTTTAAAAGAATCGATCGAAAAAAATGGCGGAACGCCGCTTCTTGTGCCATTGCTTGAGTTCACTCTTCCTGATCATATGGAAGATGTCCAACAGCGGTTTGAAGAGTTGCTTACATATGACTGGATCATTCTGACCAGTCAAAATGGGGTGGATTTCTTCTTTAAGCTTCTTGGAAACCAGCCTTCGAAGCTTCCGAAAATAGCCGTAATCGGCTCCAAAACAGAAGCGGCCCTGAAACGACATGGATTTAAGGCGGATTTCGTTCCAGCTCAATTTGTTGCCGAAGGGTTCGTGGCGGAGTTCAGTACCCTGCTTGATCCGGGGGCCCGCGTGTTGCTGGCAAAAGGAAATCTCGCAAGGGCGGTTATTGCGGAAGCGATCAAGAAAGCCGGTGCATCCTGTGATGAAGTGATTATTTATCATACAGTGCTTCCTCGAAGCAGTGAAAAAAAACTGGTGCAGCTTATAAGGAACCATGAAATCGACATCATGACCTTTACGAGTTCATCGACGGTCAATCATTTTTTACAGATCATGAAACGCCATGAACTGGATACATACATAGACCGGATCATCATTGCCTGCATCGGGCCGATTGCCGCTAAAACGGCTGAAAAACATGGGCTATCCGTAGATGTCTGTCCAGATGTTTATACGACGGATGCCATGGTTGCGGAGTTAATACGCTTCATCTTGAAAAGAAGTAAAAAGGGAGGAACTTTCAAATGAAAAACATTCCATTCAATCGCCACCGTCGCTTGCGTGCAAGTGCTGGCATGAGGGCTTTAGTCCGTGAAACACAATTGCATAAAGAGGATTTGATTTATCCGATCTTCGTCATCGACGGGGAAAATGTGAAAAATGAAATCAACTCCATGCCAGGTATCTATCAGCTATCCATGGATAATCTGGGGGCCGAAATGGATGAAGTCGTGAGTCTGGGCATTAAATCAGTCATTTTATTCGGTGTCCCTTTTGATCATGATAAAGACGAACAGGGAACAGGGGCATTCCATCACAACGGGCTTGTGCAAGAGGCAACCCGCTTTATTAAAAAACAATATCCTGAAGTTATTGTCATAGCGGATACTTGCCTGTGTGAGTATACAAGTCATGGCCATTGCGGGGTCGTTGAAGGGGAAAAAATCCTCAATGACGCTTCTCTTGACCTTCTTGCCAAAACGGCAATCAGCCAGGCAGAGGCCGGCGCAGATATCATTGCGCCTTCCAATATGATGGACGGTTTCGTTGCGGCCATCCGTGCAGGTCTGGATGAAGCGGGTTATGAAGATATTCCGATCATGTCCTATGCGGTGAAATATGCTTCGGCTTTTTACGGCCCATTCCGTGATGCTGCGAATGGTGCGCCGCAATTTGGAGACAGGAAAACTTACCAGATGGATCCCGCCAATCGCCTTGAAGCGTTTCGTGAAGCTGAATCCGATGTTGCTGAAGGTGCGGACTTCCTAATCGTGAAACCAGCCCTTTCCTACATGGACATCATCAGGGACGTTAAGAATAACTTTAATCTTCCTATTGTTTCCTATAATGTCAGCGGTGAATATTCAATGGTCAAGGCTGCTGCCCAAAATGGCTGGATTGATGAAAAAGCGATAGTGATGGAAATGCTGACAGGCTTGAAACGCGCAGGTTCCGACTTGATCATTACGTATTTTTCAAAAGAGGTAGCACGCTGGATAAACGAAGATAATCAATGATATAAAATATAACCTGTAATTGAAAAGGGGATTGAATCATGCGGTCATATGAAAAATCGAAAAAAGCGTTTGCCGAAGCAAAAAATTTGATGCCAGGCGGCGTGAACAGCCCGGTACGCGCCTTCAAATCTGTGGACATGGATCCCATTTTCATGGAGCGTGGAAAAGGCTCAAAAATGTATGATATCGATGGAAATGAATATATCGACTATGTTCTTTCATGGGGACCGCTCATCCTGGGTCACACGAATGACCGTGTCGTGGAATCATTGAAAAAAGTAGCGGAGTCAGGTACAAGCTTTGGAACCTCTACGCTGATTGAGAATGAACTGGCCAAGCTGGTCATTGAACGGGTGCCTTCGATTGAAATGATCCGGATGGTATCTTCAGGAACCGAAGCGACGATGAGTGCGCTAAGGCTGGCACGAGGCATTACAGGCCGTGATAAAATCCTGAAATTCGAAGGTTCCTATCATGGCCATGGCGATTCATTGCTGATCAAAGCGGGTTCCGGTGTTGCAACATTAGGTTTACCGGATAGCCCTGGAGTACCGGAAGGCATTGCAAAAAATACGATAACCGTAGCATATAATGATCTTGCTGCAACCAAATATGCGTTTGAACAATTTGGCGAAGATATCGCCTGTATCATCGTAGAACCTATTGCAGGGAACATGGGCGTGGTTCCGCCACAACCTGGCTTCCTCGAAGGCTTACGTGAAGTGACGACGCAATACGGGGCTCTATTGATCTTTGACGAAGTTATGACAGGGTTCCGTGTCGGCTATAATTGTGCACAAGGCTATTTTGGAATCGTACCTGACCTGACTTGCCTTGGGAAAGTAATTGGCGGCGGTTTGCCAGTAGGAGCATTCGGAGGCAAGCGCGAATTCATGGAACAAATTGCCCCGAGCGGGACAATCTATCAGGCAGGAACATTGTCAGGTAACCCTCTTGCCATGACGGCCGGCCTTGAAACGCTGAGCCAATTGACTCCAGAATCTTATGATGAGTTCACCCGAAAAGGGGATATGCTCGAAAAAGGAATTGGAGCAGCAGCGGAAAAGTACGGAGTTCCCCATACATTCAACCGTGCCGGTTCCATGATTGGACTTTTCTTTACTAATGAAGAAGTCGTAAACTATGATACAGCAAAAACATCCGATTTAGAGTTCTTTGCTTCCTACTATAGGGAAATGGCGAATCAAGGCATCTACTTGCCGCCGTCACAGTTTGAAGGGTTATTCCTTTCCACTGCACATAGTGATGAAGATATCGAAAAAACCATTGCAGCTGCAGAACAGGCTTTTGCCAAATTAAAAAAATGATTCAAGGCTTCATGAGCTACCGCGAAATTCGATATTGATAAATTTGAACTGGCTACCATTTTTCCAAAAACTTTTGGAGAAAGGTAGCCAGTTTTTTTGAATTCAATCAGTACGTGGAAGAACCGAATCAAACGCGTTGACGGCCGAATCGATTGGTAGAAGAATGAATTAATTAGGGGTAGATCGAAATAATTGGTAGAAAGCAGAATTAATAGGCTGAAGTGGATTTAATAGGGCTGCAGGCCGATTAAATGGCTTCATGTCGAAGCGGGTTGATGCAATCCAGCTTAATTTTAGACTGAAAATTGAATCTCCTTCTTTTAAAAGGTTCAGGGAATGTCTAAGGAGTGTTGCAAACTAAATTAAGGAATAAACAGCTTCCTTCCTTCATAGATTGATATTGGTATAGGTACCGTTTCATGAAGCTGAAAGGAGGAGTTGTCTTGTCGCAAGAAAATGAATCGTATTTACGATTTTCTTTAGAGGAATCCGTTTGGTTCCAGAAGGGACAGGAAGTGGCTGAGCTATATTCGATTTCCCTTGATCCAAATGTGTCGATTCAAGAAAGTGATCAATATGTTTTTATACGAGGCTCGTTGGATTTAAGCGGTGAATACAAAGACTCGCAAAATGGTGAAGAAGAGGAGTTTTCGCAGACCTTTTTGCCAAAAGCGGTTCAAAAGGTCGAGAGGCATCTCAATGGACTTAATGAGTTCACACACCGTTTTCCGGTTGATATAACGATTCCGAATAATCGGATTGCCTCTTTGGATGAGGTCGATGTCTCGATTCAAAGCTTTGATTATGCCATGCCAGAGCATAACTGCTTGAAATTGCAGGCGGACCTTTTGATAACCGGAATCTATAATGATTCATATGTGGAAGAACGGTTCGATACTGAACAGGAAGTTGGGGAAACGGAGGATCAGGAAGAAACGGATGGGGAAAATGAGTCATATATTCCTTATGCAGCTGCAGTGCCGCCAATCCCGGATTTTCAGCCTGTTTTCCGTGATGAGGAGGAAGAAGAGTTATACGCGCCTTTTTCTGCAGAGGCAAAACGGGTTTCTGAAGCAAACGAAGAAGAAGAAGAAGAACCTATTTATTTAAGCGATCAGCATAATGCTCCCGTTTTTGAAATTCCCGTTTCACCATATCCTGAAGAGGAGGAATGGGAAACGGAAGTGCATAGACAGGAAGAAGCTGAAGCTGTAGAGGAAGAAGTAATTGGTGATCCGCCTGACTCCACGGAAAAGGTCCCTTTCATGGGAGAGGCGAAATTGGAGGAAGAACCAAGCAGGCAGGATTCCACGGAGAAGACGGAAATTCCTAGAGTGACATTTATAGAAGAAGAAGTAGTAGAAGAGCCAGGTCAAGCAACCAAACATCAAAGTAGCCCAGTTTCAAATTTAGAAACCGAGGATGTCATCCGGCAGGAAGAAGATGCCGTTACAGCGGGTCCTATCCTTAATGAGAATGTGAAGGTGGAGCAGGAAGAGGAATCCAATTCGTCCATAAGCGATCTATTCAAAAAGAGGGAAAGACCTGCGCCTCAAGCTAAGGAGGGTAAGAATTTCAAAGGCAGGAAACAAGCAGCGGAACGTGATGAAAAAGAAACGGCCGATCATGATGAAAAGCAGCTTTCCATCATGGATTTATTCGGACGGAAACAAGAAGAAGAACTGGTAAGGATGAAGGTTTGCATTGTTCAGCAAGGGGAAACGCTTGATGACTTGGCTCAACGATATGATGTTACGGTTCAATCGATACTTTTCAGCAATGAATTGGAGTCGAATCAGAACGTCCATGAAGGGCAAGTCATTTATATACCGAAGGCGGTTGCGTATAAGAATTGATCAGGACAGAGAGCAGGGCGTATGCTCTGCTCCTGTTTTTTAAATGCTAGAGGAATCGGATTGTTTAGTTTTTTTAGAGAAAGTGAGTGGGTCTCGTGAGGGAAAACGAGAATCAGCAGCCTGCCAATCGGGATCGGGACACGGAGACCGTATTGAAGGAATATGCCATGAATGTACAATATATTGAGGACTTCGGGCGTGTAAAAAAAGTATACAGTGATCGCGGTACATTTGCCTTGAAATCCATGGTACCGCAGAACGGCATTGATTTTATCAAAAATGTTCAAAAACTGTACCATCGCGGCTATAATCGAATCGTCCCCATTTATCAAACGATGGATCAGCGTTACGCCGTTCTTCATAATGGACATTTGTATTATCTGATGCCCTGGCTCAATGATGAAAGGAACGGGGAGCGCGATGAAAAGCATAAGCAAATGTTCAGGGAGCTTGCTCGGATGCATACACTTTCCGTTAAGGAAATACAAGTGGATATTGAGGAACGGGAAGCCCATTATGAGCGGACGCTTGATGCCTGGAATAACGAAAAGGACTTTATGGATGAGTATATTGTCAGCTGTGAAAAGAAGTGGTATATGTCTCCATTCGAACTGACGGTTTGTTCTTTCTACACTGATATTTCACAGGCGCTGAAGTACTCGATTAAGAAGTTTGAAACCTGGTATGAAAAAACGAAGGATAGTGAAAAGGTTCGAACCGTGGTAACGCACGGAAAGGTTTCTTTGAAGCATTTCGTTTATGATGAGCGGGGATATGGCTACTTCATCAATTTTGAGAATTCGAATACGGCTCCGCCGCATTTCGATTTACTGCCATTTCTCGTTAAATCGGCTAGGACCTATCCTGTCCAATGCGATGACTGTGTTGACTGGCTATATAACTATTTTCGTTATTTTCCGTTGAAAGAAGAAGAATTGCTGCTCATGCAAAGTTATCTGGCATTCCCTGGATCAGCTTTGGAATTAGTGAAGGGTTATTCCGATGGCAGGGGCCATCGTTCAGAGCTTGATAATGTTACTCAACTGCAGCGGCAATTTTGGACTTTGAAAAATATTGAATATATGGTGATGAGAATCGAAGAAATCGAACAGCAGAAGAAGGCTGCTGCCGAGGCTGCCAAAGAAGAACAATCACCCCCAAGCTAAATATACATGATTGGATGATCTCCAGTCATGTATATTTTTTTGCTTTAAGGGAAGAATTAAATCCAGTCGAAATACAAAGACATGGCCAGGAAAATAAAGGCGATCAGCAGGAGCATATCGAAGAATGTCGGGAAAATCAGCGTACGTAATCCTTGGAATACGATAAAGGGGACGATGAACTGCTGGCAGACACCGCGGAATTTTTTCACCCAAGGCGGTAAAGTATAGGGAGTATATCTTCGCTTCATATTATTACCTTCCTTTTTAGGACTTCTTATATTCTATGGGTGGGCAGTGAAAAAGGTGAAACAGCCGTCACATTCACTGTTCCTGGTGGATAAAATAAAGAAAATGAACTTGAATGCATCAAATGGGATGATTCCTGAGAAAGTAAGCGAAAAGATGATTGACTGGAACCCCATGTTTTTTGTACTATATACTATATGCATTCAATGTTTTTACATATGAATATAAATCAATGCAAAGACCGGAAATAGTAAGATGAAATGCACTTTTCAGAGAGGAAACCAAATTGGTGCGAGGTTTCCAGGCAGCAGCATCCGAAGTCGTCCGCGAGCAGTCTTCGTGAACCACTTAGTAGCGAAGGCCGGTGAAGAGCCGTTATCCGATTTGAGAGCCGAAAGAGATTTTTTTCTTTTTCGGAAAAAAGGTGGCACCGCGAACAACTTCCTTCGTCCTTTTGTGATGATGGAAGTTTTTTTTATGCCCAAAAAGGAGGAAATGATATGGAAGAGAACCAAATTTCTATGCCGACTAAATATGATCCGCAGACGATAGAGAAAGGCCGCTACAAATGGTGGCTTGATGGAAAGTTTTTCGAAACGACGGGTGACGATAAAAAAGAACCGTATACGATTGTCATCCCGCCGCCTAACGTTACAGGTAAGCTGCATCTTGGCCACGCTTGGGATACGACACTTCAAGATATATTGACACGCATGAAAAGGATGCAAGGCTATGATGTTTTATGGTTGCCAGGCATGGACCATGCCGGTATCGCCACTCAAGCGAAAGTAGAACAGAAACTTCGTGCGGAAGGCGTAAGCCGTTATGACCTTGGTCGTGAAAAATTCGTGGAAGAGACATGGAAATGGAAAGAGGAATATGCAAGCCATATCCGTGAACAATGGTCAAAGCTTGGTCTTGGACTTGATTATACACGTGAACGCTTCACTCTTGATGAAGGGCTTTCAAAAGCAGTGCGTGAAGTGTTCGTTTCGCTTTATAACAAAGGCTTGATTTATCGCGGCGAATACATCATCAACTGGGATCCATCAACGAAAACGGCGTTATCCGATATCGAGGTCATTTACAAAGATGTGCAGGGCGCATTTTACCATATGAAATATCCGTTGGTTGACGGATCGGGTGAAATTGAAATTGCCACCACCCGTCCAGAAACGATGCTTGGCGATACTGCTGTTGCCGTACACCCTGAAGATGACCGTTATAAACACTTGATCGGCAAAAAGGTCCGCTTGCCAATTACAGGCAGGGAAATCCCGATTGTCGGTGATGATTATGTCGATATGGAATTCGGTTCAGGCGCGGTCAAAATTACTCCGGCTCATGACCCGAATGACTTCGAAATCGGGAACCGTCATGATTTGGAGCGCATCCTTGTCATGCATGAAGATGGCTCGATGAATGAAAAGGCCGGTAAATATGAAGGCATGGACCGTTTTGAATGCCGTAAACAAATCGTCAAGGACCTTCAGGAAGAAGGAGTACTCTTCAAAATCGAAGATCACCTTCATTCAGTAGGCCATTCAGAAAGAAGCGGTGCAGTTGTTGAACCATATCTTTCGACTCAATGGTTCGTTAAGATGCAGCCGCTGGCTGATGCATCCGTTGAGCTTCAAAAAGGAACCGATGAGGAAAAAGTTCATTTCGTACCGGACCGTTTCGAAAAAACGTACCTGCATTGGATGGAAAATATCCGCGACTGGTGCATTTCCCGTCAGCTTTGGTGGGGTCACCGCATTCCAGCCTGGTACCATAAAGAAACAGGTGAAGTGTATGTAGGTCATGAAGAGCCTGCGGACGCTGAAAACTGGGAACAAGATACAGATGTCCTTGATACATGGTTCAGCTCGGCATTATGGCCGTTCTCGACTATGGGCTGGCCTGACAAGGACAGTGTCGATTTCCAACGTTACTATCCAACCGGGGCACTTGTGACAGGCTATGATATCATTTTCTTCTGGGTATCGCGGATGATTTTCCAAGCTCTTGAGTTCACAGGTGAACGACCATTTGAAGATGTGCTGATCCACGGTCTGGTTCGAGACGAACAGGGGCGCAAGATGAGTAAATCGCTTGGCAATGGCGTCGATCCGATGGATGTCATCGATCAATACGGTGCCGATTCCCTGCGTTACTTCTTATCTACGGGCAGTTCGCCAGGCCAGGACCTTCGTTATAGTACGGAAAAAGTCGAAGCAGTTTGGAATTTCTCCAATAAGATTTGGAACGCATCCCGTTTTGCTTTGATGAACATGAATGGCATGACTTATGACGAAATCGATTTAAGCGGTGAGAAGTCTGTAGCCGATAAATGGATCTTGACGCGTCTGAATGAAACGATTTCCAACGTAACCAGACTTGCGGACCGTTATGAGTTTGGTGAAGTGGGCCGTGTGCTTTACAACTTCATTTGGGATGACTTCTGTGACTGGTATATTGAAATGGCGAAGCTTCCGCTATATGGAGAAGACGAAGCGGCTAAGAAAACGACGCGCTCGATCTTGGCTTATGTACTGGATAACACAATGAGATTGTTACACCCGTTCATGCCATTCATTACCGAAGAAATCTGGCAGAACCTACCGCATCAAGGTGAGTCCATCACTGTTGCCGCTTGGCCGGAAGTGAATGAAGAGTTGACAGATACAGCGGCAGCCGAGGAAATGAAGCTGCTTGTTGAAATCATCCGCTCCGTCCGTAATATCCGTGCTGAGGTGAATACACCGCTAAGCAAAAAAATCAATTTGATTTTAAAAGCGAAAGATGAGGCAATCTTAGCGACATTACAGAAAAACAGCAGCTATATCGAGCGTTTCTGTAATCCTGAACAATTGACGATCGGAATCGAAGTCGAAGAACCTGCTCAAGCCATGACCGCTGTCGTAACTGGCGTAGAACTAATCCTTCCGCTTACAGGACTGATCAATATTGACGAAGAAGTGAAACGTCTTGAAAAAGAACTCGACAAACTTAATAAAGAAGTTGAGCGTGTACAGAAAAAATTAGGCAACGAGGGCTTCGTTAAAAAGGCGCCGGCAAGCGTCATCGAAGAAGAACGTGCCAAGGAAAAAGACTATAGCGAAAAACGCGACTCTGTAATCCACAGGATCAATGAACTGAAACAACTGTAAAATAAAAGGATGAACCAGCTTGAAGCCGGTTCATCCTTTTTCTGTTTAAACGCTATTCAAGAAAAATATTCCGTTTGGAGGATATTCTTTCTTTTATGAATGTAAGGTACTCCCATACGATATTCATATCACTTAGTGCACTTAATGTACGGCTCCCGACGACATCCTCTATTTCGTTCAGCATGAGGCTGCCATCTTCGGCAAATATGAAATCGATGCCGACCAGGCCAAAATCAAACGACATCATTACTCTTTCAACAAGGGCTAATTCAGATGCAGTCAGCTCATATAGAGAAGCAGATCCGCCCAGCGTATAATTTGCCTTGAAACTGGAAGCGGATTCCCTGAGTACAGCAGCCTTCACTTTATTACCAACCACAAAAACGCGGATATCCCTACCGAATAAGCCAGGTTTTTGGACTATCCAATTTCCATCATTCAGTTCGGCTAGATCATCGGCATGCTCGATTAGATATACTTGTTTCCCGCCGCGGCCGCGTGTTTCTTTAGCAATGAAAGGGAGCTCCATGTCATCGGCACTCGGCCTTCCGATACAATATACGGTATCGGCCATTGGTATCCCCAGCGAGGACAAATATTGATGCGTCTTTGCTTTGTCATTCGCGATTTCCGATACGAAGGAGGAGTTAAAGCAAGCAATCCCCAGTTGCTCAAGTTGCTTTGTAAAAAAAGGATCGATGGTCCGGACGATAGCAAAGTCTGGCAATGAAATTGGCCGTGTCTCATGTTCTACATACAACTTGCTGAAACGATGACCGATCCTAAGGTCTTCCCGAAAGTGAAAGTGTAAATCAAGATCAAGCTTACTGGCTTCGTTAAGCATCCAATCTATGTATCCTTTATTTTTCAAGGCATCCTCACGGTTATAAATCAACCAGCCTGCTTGTCTTTTCATCAGATGCACTTCCTTTTCCTAATTCTTTCAAGATATAATCGAACATGCTATCAGCGATGTTGATGCCTGTACATTCATAAATGTTCAGTAAATGCGAATTGGAATTCACTTCGCACAAAAGCGGACCTTCTTCACCGAACAACAAATCGACGCCAGCGAAGTCGGCACCCAGAATTTGCGCACATCGAATGGCAAGTTGTGCTTCTTCACTGGTGGGTATATATGGTGCAGCCTGCCCCCCGGCAGTCATATTAGCTCGGAAGTCCTGCTCGGAATGACGTTGCATCGCTGCTATGACTTGATTGCCCACGACATTCACGCGAATATCCCGACCTTTACTGTGCTCGATGAATTCCTGGAGTATAAATGGTTTGTGGCCAAGATTACGAACCGTCTTTAGTAACTCATCCTTTGTATGGATTAAATATACTTGTTCCCCAAAAGAACCGTATGCTTCCTTTACGATAAGAGGATATCCAAGTTCATTGCCGATTTGGATAAAAGCTTCCATATTGACCCTTTCAATCCCTTCGTACGTAAAAGGGGGAAATAAGGTCTTCGGCATCGGTATGCCATGCCCTGTTAATGCTTGATGTGTTTTTGCTTTGCTGTCGCAAATATCGATTGCTGTACTGCTGTTATATACGGGGATGCCGAGCAATTCCAAATGGCGTGCCAAATGAATGTCTTTATCCATGAACAGCACAAAATCTGGCAGCTTATCAAAGGTTCCTTTAAGCAGTGGCACTCCTTTTTCGATTATGGGAATGAGATCTGAATTGCGGATAAGGGTTGCCATGATATCTTTCCTTTCAGCCGCCTCTTTAATGAACAAAGCTAAACTGGAAAACTTATCATGCTGTAAATAGCCGTTGACGACAATCCAACAGTGAAAATCTGAAGGTTTCATGGTAAAACACTACCTTTCATCTAGGTTAATCGTTCATATATTGATAAAATAATCTTAACGCATAAGAGCGGTATAAAGAAAGAGGAGGCTCCACGATAATGGTTACAACCATGAAAGAAATCAATCATTTTTTTGAACGGCGCCAAGTTCAATTGGGCATGAATTTTGGCCTGTCACGGATGGAAACATTGTTAACTGAATTAGGTGACCCGCACAAGGCGCTAAAGTATATTCATATTGCAGGGTCCAATGGGAAAGGATCGACACTGCAATATATTAAAGAAATCCTGCTTGCCCAAGGGATTCGGTTCGCTTCCTTCACTTCTCCTTATTTAATACGGATGAATGAACAGCTGAAGATAAATGAGGATGAAATCAGTGATCAGGATTTTATCGCTGTCTTCCAGAAGCTTTGGCCGATCATCCATGAGATGGACAGTAAGGGGAATGGTCCCACTCAGTTCGAAATTTTGACTGCAATGGCATTCTCTTATTTTAGCAAAAAGGAAGTCGATTTGGTTTTGATGGAAGCGGGTTTGGGAGGCAGGCTTGATACAACGAATGTAATCCAGCCGTTTCTTTCGATCATTACCTCGATTTCTTTGGAACATACGAACATCCTGGGTAACACACTTGGGGAAATTGCTTTTGAGAAGGCGGGCATCATTAAAAGCGGGGCGCCGGTCATCAGCGGAGTCACAGCCGGGGAACCAGCAAAAGTAATTGAAGAAAAAGCGTCATCTTTAGGCGTACCTTATTACCAACTAGGTAAAGACTTTCATGTTGGCAATTTGAAGCAAAGTGAACGGGGGCAAAGTTTCTCATTTTCGCTTGCCGACAGGACCATCGAAAATGTGGAAATGCGGATGCTAGGCCGTCATCAAATGGAGAATGCGGCACTGGCTATTGCAGCTGTCACAGTAGGAATGGAAAATATCGATGAAAAAAGCATCCTTAAAGGAATAGGGGAAGCGAAATGGGATGGACGCTTTGAAAAAATATCGGATGAGCCATTGGTGATCATTGATGGTGCACATAATCCTGCCGGCATCGACGTACTGAAGGAAACGCTAAAAGTGCATTACCCCGACTATAAGTACCGATTCGTATTCAGCTCATTTAAAGATAAAAACTATTCCGAGATGCTTCATGGACTGGAAACGGGGGCGATGGAAATCATCATTACCGAATTCGACCATGAACGGGCGGCGGATGCGAGAACGCTTTATGAAAAATGCAGTCATCCAAATAAAAGCATAAACAAGGATTGGCAGGCGGCAATAACGGAAGGTAGAAGGAAAACAGGGGATAAAGAGATTCTTGTTATTACGGGGTCCCTTCATTTCCTTTCACTTGTAAGGGAGTTCCTAATCAGAGAAGATGCCTAATGGGATCCGGTGGACCAATTGTAATTCCTTACTACGCAGAGAGAACTAGTGGATGATCAACTTAATGAGTAGCCTGAGGGGACCTTTTTTCAAGGTCCTCTTGTTATCAGAGTCTCTTGAAAAGAAAAAACTTCAATAGAATGATTGATAACAAATCACCAAGTATATTTGTTAAAATATGTTTATATATTGAATTCAATATGATTGATGAATAGTAGGATCTACTTAATAAAATGACGGGAGGAAGGAATGATCATGAAGAACCCAATTGTTAATTACATGGCTGAAGGGACTTTTATATCAGGGTTTCAAAGAAAGGCAATCGAATCCTCATGCACTTTGAATAAATGATGGCTATCTATATCTATCTCTTCGTATTGGGCTTAATTTTAGGCTCATTCTTTAATGTTGTCGGTTTAAGTGTTCCAGCTGGTCATTCATTTGCAAATCGGCGCTCCTCCTGCCCCTCTTGCGGGCGTACATTGACATTCTTCGAGTTGATACCGGTTATTTCTTATATGTTGCAAGTCGGTAAATGCCGGGGCTGTAAAGCAAGGATTTCCCCCCTTTATCCGACAGTGGAAATGCTGACCGGTGTTTTGTTTGCCTCTGCTCCAATATTCCTTGGCTGGTCGAGCGAACTCATGGTTGGCTGGACATTGATTTCATTATTTATGATCATTTTCGTCACTGATGTCGCCTATATGCTCATACCCGATAAAATACTGCTTTTCTTTATGGTGATTTTTATCGTTTTAAGAGTCTCATTTCCACTGACGCCCTGGTGGGATACAATTGTCGGGGCAGCTGTTGGCTTTAGCCTGCTGTTATCAATCGCTGTCGTGAGTAAGGGGGGCATGGGTGGCGGTGATATCAAGCTGTTTGCAGTGATTGGCTTCGTATTGGGAATGAAGATGGTGCTGCTATCGTTGCTTTTTGCGTGCTTTTATGGGGCGTTGCTTGGCATCATCGGGTTGCAGACCGGAATCCTAAAAAAGAAAACCCTTATTCCTTTCGGACCGTATATCGTTTTTGGGACATTGACTGCTTATTTTTGGGGCGATTCCCTTTTATATTGGTATGTAACATTTTTAAGATGAGCTTAAAGGGCCATCCTGATCCAAGAGGAATTTGTCAAAAATCACCTGAACAATAGCGCAGTAGGGAACTATCCCCATTTGGCTTCAAGAGTATATGAAATGATGGAGGGATATATGTAATTGGTGAGAGGTGAAATTGAATGGTTCATGAAGCGAAAGTACCAGTACCTGGAATTCCTTTTTTGTTACCCATATATGAATAGGGAAATTTGACGAAACCTATTAATGACAAGACGACAAAAGTCTTGTTATTTTTTTTTACCTCTATGTTAGGATGAAAAAAATGATCTGGAGGGGAGGAAAAAAATTGGGCAAGCCGGGACAAAGCAAGGGTGTAACGATTAAAATAAATGGGGAAGAAAAAGTATTTGCCGATAAAAAGATTGAAAGTCAAGAGGCGGCGAGCGAGGAGCAGGAACAGGAACACACAGATGAGAGTTTCGAATGGATACTCCCTGAGGATTCAAATGAAAACAAGATCGTATTGGTTCCCTCACCGCCAAAGAAGAAAATGCCGAAGCTCATCGGTTTTGGTACCGGTTCACTGAAAAGCTCGGATAAAAGACCAATCAAGACATTCATGATCGCTGTCATTTGTGCTGTTTTTTTTGGGTCGATTCTTGGCTTGATCGCCGTTAAAACGATTACAAAGGAAAAAGCCGAAGTATCTTCGGTCGAGACCCCGATTCCAACCGAAGCCACTGTTGAAGATAAAAAACCGGCAGTGACTGAACCGGTAAATCAGCTGAAGACATTCCTTGTACAGGGAGGAGTATTCAGCAGCGAGGATGCGGCAAGGCAAATACAAAAGAAAATCATTGAAAAGCAGGTTCCTGCTGAAATTTTCAAAATGGAAGACAGCTATTATCTATTCTTGGGATCGGCAGAGAGTCTAGCTGCAAGTAAAGAGCTGGCCTTGTTCTTAAAGTCATATGATGTAGATGTATATTGGAAGGAAATCAATTTTGAAGCGGCAGGGACAAGCCAAGAAGATGAGAAAACCCTCGACAAGATGAAGACCGTATATGCTTCGTTGGCAGAAACATCCGCAACAAAGCTTCGTGGAAAGGCAGGGACGGTAAACGAAGAAGCCCTGAAAAAAAACATGGATGAACTGAAGGCGGGGAAATTATCGCCGGGGTTTTCAAAGTTGAACGATGACCTGACTGCTGCGGCAAAGTCGATTGATGAATATGAGACTTCCAAAAATGAAGAAAAGCTATTCCAGGCACAAGAAAGTCTTCTGAGTTTTTTATTGAATTACCAAAACATATCGAGTTAAGTAAAGAAAAAAGGGGGGCTGCCTAATGGGACAAGCTCCCCAATATGAAACCATCTGTGACACCTTTTTTATTTTCCGGGAAATACTTACAGGCATTTGTCGATTCCTAGTAAACAATAATTGTGGATTGCACCATTATTTGATAGGATAGATATGTATCTCCCTATGTAAAGAAAGGTGACTTTTATATTATGCAGCCATTGATTTTAGCTTCTTCATCACCACGTCGTAAAGAACTTCTGCAATTTCTTCAAATCCCCTTTGAAAGCATGAATTCCAATATTGATGAAAGTATTGATGAAAACATGTGTCCTGATGCAGCGGTGAAAGAACTGGCATCCCGTAAAGCGGAAGCCATCGCAGCAAAGTTTCAGGAAAGCTGGGTAATCGGCTCGGATACCGTTGTAGTCCTAGATGGTGAGATTTTGGGTAAGCCGGCAAGCCGGGCGGATGGAAAAAGAATGCTGGAAATGTTATCAGGACGGACACATGAAGTATACACAGGTGTCGCCATCCTATTCGGCAAGCATCGCAGAGTATTCGCAGAAAAAACGGAAGTGACATTTTGGGAGCTGCCAGAAGCTGAAATCGAACGTTATCTGGATAGCGGGGAACCTTTTGACAAAGCTGGCGGCTATGGGATTCAAGGATACGGATCTCTTCTTGTCGAACAAATCAAAGGGGACTATTTCTCAGTCGTCGGGCTTCCGGTCTCAAGACTGGCCCGGGAACTTAAAGCGATGCAGGAAGAGTTAGGATAACCTGATTTCCTCTGGCATCTTCCCTTTTTTAAGGAAGGGTTGATCTATTGAGCGAAAAAATGTTAATACGGGATTACCCGAAAGAAGAGAGGCCGCGCGAAAGGTTTCTGCAGGACGGGCCGAGAAGCCTCTCCAATCAGGAATTGCTTGCTTTGCTTTTGAGGACGGGTTCAAGGGAAGAATCTGTCCTGCAACTATCCTGCAGGCTCATCAATTCCTTCAAGGGCCTGCGCCTGCTAAAAGAAGCGTCTGTGGAAGAACTGATCGTGATTAAAGGGATTGGTGAAGCAAAAGCGATACAAATCCTGGCCTCTGTCGAACTTGGCAGGAGAATTAACAATCTGAATGATCAAGACCGTTATGTGATTCGTTCCCCTGAAGATGGAGCTAATTATTGCATGGAGGAAATGCGGTTTCTATCACAGGAACATTTCGTCTGTCTCTATTTAAATACGAAAAATCAAGTGCTTCAAAAAACTACGGTATTCATCGGCAGCCTCAATGCCTCGATCGTGCATCCACGCGAGGTCTTTAAAGAGGCTTTCAAAAGGTCAGCTGCCTCTATCATTTGTCTTCATAACCACCCCTCCGGAGACCCCTCTCCCAGCAGAGAAGATATTGAAGTGACGAAAAGGTTAGTCGAATGTGGTAAAATAATCGGGATTGAAATATTGGACCATATCATCATCGGGGAGCATAAATATGTTAGCTTGAAGGAAAAAGGTTATTTATGACACTATCAAAATTTTTGACGATACGATATAATATTGTTTATGATTTTTAAAAGAGGAAACTTTTTCAAAACTCTTATTGTCAAAAAACGACAAATTATTATTTGAACTTATAAAAAGGCATTTTTGTTTACGAAAGGGAGATACCATAATGTTTGGAATTGGAGCTAGAGATATAGGGATTGATTTAGGAACGGCGAATACGCTTGTCTATGTGAAGGGAAAAGGCATCGCAGTACGTGAACCATCGGTTGTAGCTGTGCAAACAGATACAAAGCAAATCGTTGCAGTCGGAAACGATGCGAAAAACATGATCGGCCGTACACCTGGTAACGTGGTTGCCCTACGCCCGATGAAGGATGGAGTAATTGCCGATTATGAAACGACGGCTACCATGATGAAGTACTATATGAAGGAAGCTCAAAAGAAGGGCGTATTCGGCAACAAGCCATATGTCATGATTTGTGTGCCTTCTGGAATTACGGCAGTTGAGCAGCGTGCAGTCATCGATGCAGCTAGACAAGCTGGGGCCCGTGACGCATATCCTATCGAAGAACCGTTTGCAGCAGCGATCGGTGCGGACCTTCCTGTTTGGGAGCCTACAGGAAGCATGGTCGTTGATATCGGCGGAGGAACGACGGAAGTGGCCATCATTTCACTTGGCGGAATCGTTACAAGCCAATCGATCCGTATTGCCGGTGACGAAATGGATGATGCCATTATCGTTTACATCCGTAAGAACTACAATTTGATGATCGGTGAGCGTACTGCTGAAGCGATCAAAATGGAAATTGGTTCTGCTGGAGACACGGAAGGCGTAGAAAACATGGAAATTCGCGGCCGTGACCTATTGACTGGATTACCGAAAACGATTGAAATTACAGCTGAGGAAATATCCAAAGCATTAAGCGACACCGTTTCTGCAATTGTGGATTCCGTGAAAAACACTTTAGAGAAAACACCACCTGAATTAGCCGCTGACATCATGGACAGAGGCATTGTACTGACAGGCGGGGGTGCTTTGCTGCGCAATTTGGATAAAGTCATCAGTGAAGAAACGCAAATGCCGGTGATCATCGCTGAAAATCCGCTGGATTGTGTTGCGATCGGAACGGGAAAAGCGCTGGACCACATTCATTTATTCAAGACCAAATCAAGAGATTCGCGATAAGCATTACTTCTCAAATAGGGCCGGCTCAACAAAAGGTGCAATTTTGAGCCGGTTTTTCTTATGTTTTGCTGTTTAATTAAATCCATAGAGTAAATTTTTAGATAGAGGTGTAAACACCATGCCACAGTTTTTTAATAAAAAGCTCCTTCTCTTGCTCGTTAGTATTATCGTTCTCGTGGCATTGATCGGTTTTTCATTAAGGGAGAGAGAAGAGTTGACCTGGCCGGAGCAATTCCTGAAAGATACGACAGGCTGGGTCGGAAATGTGTTTAATAAGCCAGTATCGGGTATAACAGGTTTTGTAGGGGGCTTAAAAGACCTTCAACATACATACGATGAAAACAAAAAATTGAAAGCCCGCTTGGATGAATATGTATTATTGAAAACCCAAGTCCAAGATTTAAAGGAAGAAAATGAAGAACTTCGCGATAACCTCAAAAAAGAAGATGACCTGCGGAAGTATTCGCCCACTCAGGCGACGGTCATTGGGCGTAATCCCGACCGCTGGCATGAAATGCTGACGATCAATAAAGGGAAGCGTAATGGGGTAGAAAAAAACATGGCTGTCATAACGTCCAATGGGTTAGTCGGTAAGGTGAAATCAGCGACGGATTTCACGGCCTCGGTTCAACTTTTAAGTTCGATCGACAAAGCCAACCGTGTCTCGGCCATCGTTCAAGGTGATGATAAAGCATATGGCTTGATTGAAGGGTTTGATGATAAGAAGAACCTTTTGCTGATGAAACGGATTCCATATGATAAAAAGATCAAGAAAAATTCATTGGTCATCACATCCGGTTATGGAGGAATCTTTCCTAAAGGTCTGCTGATCGGGAAAGTTGTCGATGTCAAAGTGGATCAATATGGATTGAACCAGACTGCATATATTGAACCTTCGACGGATTTTTATGATATTAATAATGTCATGGTCGTTCAGCGCGAAGTGGACGGTGTACCGAAAGAAAGTGAAGGGGAGGATGAAGCTGAGTGAGATATTTCATCCTTTCTTTTATAGCCTTGGTTTTTTTTGTTTTTGAAAGCATCTTCGCCCAGATGTTCGCTGGAGATGCATTCGGGACCGACAAAATCCTCGTGCCCCATTTCATGATGATATTCGTTTTTTTCCTGACCATGTACGGGTCCAGGAAAATGGGTATGCTTTATGGGGCGATTCTTGGGTTGACTTATGATGTCGTATATACGGAAATCCTTGGAATTTACATGTTCCTGCTGCCTTTTCTTGCCTATCTGATATCGAAAAGCATGAAGATCCTGCAAAATAATATTTTGGTTGCCTGCCTTACTGCCCTTTTATCCACGGCAGTTTTAGAGGTTGTCATCTTTCAGATGAATATCATCCTGTCATTTGCAGATATGGGATTTGGTGAATTTGCGGAACGGAGATTGATCCCGACCTTATTATTGAATCTCGCATTCATTATTATCAGCTGCTATCCTTTAAAGAGAATGATTGAAATGCTTGATTTGCAAGGAGAAACGGAATAACGTCCCTGTATCTTAAGAAGCAGGTGGGAAATGTATTTTCTCTTTTCCGTGTACGTAGAAAAAGGAAATTTGTTTTCCTGTGTCGAATTATATTTCATTGAGGTGAAACAAACGTCATGAATAAAAGAATTCAGCAAAATGTCATGATTAAGGGAACAAAAGACGGGTTTATGCTTCATCTCGATGATTCTTGCTCATTTTCCGAATTATTGAAAGAGTTAGAAGTGAAGCTTTCGGCAAACTATCAGTTTCAAGAAAATGACCCGTCCATTTCCGTAAAAGTACATACAGGGAACCGCTATCTTGATGAACAACAAGAAGAAAAGATTAAAGAGGTCATCCATAAAAAGAAGAAGCTTTTCGTAGATGAGATGATTTCGAATGTCCTGACGAAGGATGAAGCGAAACGATGGAAAGATGAAAACCAAGTGACGACCGTGACCAAGGTGATAAGGTCGGGACAGGTTTTTGAAGTTCCAGGTGACTTGCTTTTAATTGGGGATGTCAATCCCGACGGAACGGTTCGTGCGGGTGGCAACATATATATCATGGGACAGCTAAAGGGAATAGCCCATGCCGGATATAAAGGGAATAATGAAGCCATCATAGCTGCCTCTGTCATGAAACCTGCCCAGCTGCGCATTGCCGGACAAGTGAATTTATCTCCTGACCAATATACAAAATGGGGACATGACTTGGAATGTGCCTTCATGGATGAAGAAGAAAATATCATTATAGAAAAACTGCAAGTTTTAAAGAAATATAGACCTAATTTAAATAGATTAGAAGGGGGTCTCTAATCGTGGGAGAGGCAATAGTTATAACATCCGGTAAGGGTGGTGTCGGGAAAACGACCACCTCCGCCAATTTAGGAACATCTTTAGCTCTTCTAGGCAAAAAGGTTTGCTTGATTGATACGGATATTGGTCTTCGGAATTTGGATGTGATCATGGGATTGGAGAATCGCATCATCTATGATTTGGTCGATGTGGTCGAAGGGCGCTGTAAAATACACCAGGCGCTCATTAAAGATAAACATTTCGAGGATTTACTTTATCTGCTTCCAGCTCCGCAAAATAGTGATAAAACAGTAGTGAATGAAGAGCAGATGAGGAAACTCATAAGCGATATGAAGCCTGACTATGATTATGTCATCATTGATTGCCCTGCAGGCATTGAACAGGGCTTCAGGAATGCCATAGCTGGGGCAGACAAGGCGATCATCGTTACGACTGCAGAGAGACCGGCTGTAAGGGATGCTGACCGTATTATTGGCCTGCTTGAAAAAGAAGAGCATATTGAACCGCCTCAATTGATCATCAACCGGATACGCGGCCATTTGCTTCATGAGGATGAAGAAATGGATATCGATGGAGTTACCGATTTTCTTAAGATTGATTTGATCGGAGTCATTCCTGATGATGACCAGGTCATTGTGGCAGCGAATAAAAAGGAACCCATTGCCTATAATCCGGACAATAGAGTCTCGCTTGCCTATCGGAACATTGCCAGAAGGATCCTTGGTGAATCTGTGCCCTTGACTCCAATTGGCAGCGAACCAAAGGGCTTCATGTCCAAATTGAAAAAATTCTTTAGCGTGCGGTAAATCTATATACCATATCAAGAAGCGGGGAGCATTCGATGCCTCGCTTTTTTTATGCTGTGCGATGTAAATAAAAAAGGCAAGCCGTATGCCGGCTTGCCTGTTCTATAATGCTAAAATGCAGCGGGTTATCCGCGTCTTCCGCCTCTGCCGCCGCGTTTTGATTCAGTGCTGCGTTTAAGAGTCGATAAATTTTCTTCACTAGTCTTTAAAAAGCGAACCATTTTATCTTCGAAATTTTCCTTTGGTTGGAAATTACCTTTTGAACGAAAATCTTTAGAACGGCTATCCCCTTGGCGTGGTGGGCGTTTGGTATAAGAAGAGGTTTGCCCTTCGGGTCTATCTATAGCCTTTTTGATGGACAAGGCAGTTTTTCCGTCTTTCTCACTAATCACTTTTACTTCAATTTGGTCGCCTACTTTAAGATGGTCATTTACGTCTTTTACATAGCTATCTGCTACCTCACTGATATGCACAAGACCTGTTGAGCCTCCTGGTAATTCTACGAATGCTCCAAAATTAGTGATACCTGTTACTTTACCTTGTACTTTGCTGCCTATTTCGATTGACATAAAAAAATGTTCCCCCTCAATAATGTTAAAACCACTTTATTATAACAAATTCAGGGGAACAATATCAATCTCAATTATTCGAATTTCTGAATCGATACCCGAATTTCCTTGGAAATCCATAAGTTTCCGGATGATTTTCATTGGGAAAAATTTTTTCAGGATGTGCAGAAAGAAAATCTTTTCTCCGTCATAGTCTGGACAAGTTGCTCATACGTTGTAATATAGCGCTTTGACATGAGCAGGGGGGGAATCTGGAATGGATGATCGCAGGAAAGATATCCGAAATCGTATCGCCAAGAGACGCAAGTTTAATGATAAGCCGGCAGGAAGCAGCAGTTGGACGGAGATCAACAATGAGGAACCATATGGGATTGATTCATATAACGGGTATTCCGAGAAAGATCATCCGCTCTTCAAGAAAGAATATTTTTTCTTTAAAATCCTTGCCAGTGTATGCCTGTTCCTGATTGTCGCGGTGATGTTCAAACACCCTTCTGTGCGGCTGGAACCTGCCAGAAGTTTTGTCACGGAGAACATGAACAAGGAATTTCAGTTCGCTTCAATCTCCAACTGGTATGAAAGTGCGTTTGGTAAACCAATCGCTTTTTTACCGAATGATGCCGATACGGAAACTGTTGATTCGAATGAAGAATATGCAATGCCTGCCTCTGCAAAGATTACCCAAACCTTCGAGACGAACGGTGAGGGAATCATATTGGAAACGAGCAAAGGCTCAAAGGTCGAGGCGGTCAATGAAGGGGTAGTCATTTTTGCCGGTGAAAAGGAGGGGATCGGAAAGACTGTCGTCATTCAGCATGCCAATAAAAGCGAATCTTGGTATGGGCAGCTGGAAGGAATTGATGTGAAATTGTATGAGTTCGTTAAAAAGGGCAATGAAGTCGGACAGGTTACACTAAGTGAAGATGGATCCAAGGGCAGATTTTATTTAGCGATAAAAGAAAATGATGCTTTCGTCGATCCTAAAAAGGTGATTTCATTTGAGTGAATATGGGAAATTACTGTTTAAAATCAGGGTGCACCCGACATTGTGGTTTGTCATTGGAATCGCCATCCTCACTGCCCATTTCGTTGAAATGATGATGCTGCTGCTCATCGTCTTCATTCATGAAATGGGGCATGCTGTCTGTGCCCAGCACTTCAAATGGCGGATAAAGTCAATCCAGCTGCTTCCTTTTGGCGGGGCTGTCGAGACTGAGGAGTACGGAAATAAGAGTTTGAAGGAGGATTTGGCGGTGGTGCTTGCCGGTCCGCTTCAACATGTTTGGCTTATTGGTGCAGCTTTTTTGCTCTATTTCTTTACTATTATCCCCTATGAGCTGTATCAGCCCTTTTTGTATATGAATCTTATGCTGCTGGTTTTTAATCTGCTGCCAATTTGGCCCTTGGACGGAGGACGGCTGTTATTCATCGGTGTATCCCTATACTGCACCTTTTTGGAAGCGCAGAAACATACACTTCACTTTTCTGCAGTATTCGCTGTCCTGGCTTTTTTGACCTGGATCATTCTGGATCCGCTCAATTTGAACATCTGGCTCATCACCTTTTTCATATGTCTCTCACTCGTCATGGAATGGCGGCAGAGGTATTATGCGTTCATCCGCTTTCTTTTACAGCGCCATTACGGGCATACGAATGATTTGGCGAAACTTAAGCCGATATCGGTGGATTCACAAGAACCGATTTATAAAGTGCTAGAACTGTTTCAACGCGGTTGTAAACACCCCGTCATCATCATGAAAAACGGGAAAGAGAGCGGCTCGTTGGATGAAACGGAAATTCTTCACGCCTATTTTTCAGAGAAAATGACAAACGGGAAAATCGGCGACCTATTATATTCTTATTAAATATGTTATCCTTTCTTCAAATTGAGGAGAGGATTTTTTTTGATGAAAAAAATGATCGCGAACCTAGCTTCACGCGAAAAAAGAGTGGCCGTACTTGAGAATGGTGTTTTACGTAAACTTGAAATCATGCCGCCTCAAAAGCGCAGTACGGTCGGTAATATTTATCTTGGGAAAGTGACGAAGGTGTTACCGGGAATGGATGCCGTCTTCATTGATTATGGTGCAGAGAAGAATGGTTTTTTACACCGTGACGAGATTCCCTCTTTCCAGCTTACAAAAAAAAGTGATGGGAAAGCATCCATCAGTCAATTTGTCCGTCAGGGAGAAAAGCTGCTTGTGCAGGTGACTCGGGATGAAACGGGCACAAAAGGGGCTAAATTGACTGGGTTGATCGAGTTTTCAACAGATTCCCTCGTATACATACATGGAATAGATTATGTTGGTGTTTCAAAGAAATTCAAAAACGATGATCTTCAGAAGCAGTGGCGGGAAACGGCTTTGCAACATAAAAATCCTGATGAGGGATTGATTGTCCGCACTTCGATGGAGAACGAAAGTGAATCGGTATTCCTTGACAGGTTAACTGGATTGCGGGAGCTTCATAAAGGGCTTGAAGTCAAGGCTTCGTCCCTCAAGGCCCCGTCCCTTCTCTATGAGAGGGACGCATACCTTGACATGATCATTTCCGAAATGTCGGGAACGGCGACCGGGGAACTTGCCATCGATGATTTCGAAGCTTATCGGGAGTTGAAAAAGTGGATACAGGAAAACCGTAAGGAGTGGGAAATATCCCATATACCTGGTCCGAAGAATATTTTTTCCGAATGGAATGTGGAAGCGCAAGTTGAGAAAATGGCCAAGAAAATCGTTTGGCTTGAGAATGGCGGATATTTAATTTTTGAAGAAACGGAAGCTTTCACCGTAATCGATGTCAATTCAGGTAAGTTCACCGGCAAGGTGGCGAAGGAAGCAACCTTGTTTGCGGTTAATCAGGCTGCGGCGAAAGAGGTAGCCCGTCAACTGAGATTGAGGAATATCAGCGGAATCATCTTGATAGATTTCATCAATATGGATAGCTCACGGCATGAGCAGGAAATCATTGAAATCGTTAAAAAGGAAGCGGTGAGGGATGAGAAGCGGATCCAGGTCATCGGCTTTACGGAACTGGGCATTTTACAAATGACGAGAAAGCGAACCTCCCCATCTTTAAGTGAAATGACGACGGTGCCTTGCCCTGTGTGCAGTGGAAGCGGTAAAATCGAGAGCCCGGAAACGGTGGCCTTCCGGTTGGAACGTGAACTGCTGGAACACAGGAAGACGGATGATGAAGCGGTCTGGGTGGAGGTCAGTAAAGCGGTGGCGGAAGTACTGCTTGGTGAAAAGGAAACATATCGGCCGACATTGGAGGAATTGATCGCTAAAAAGATATTCCTGTCTTTAATCCCAGGTTCGACGAATGCCTATTCAATCAAGCGATTCGGAAGCATTCAGGAAATCGGGCGGGCTTTTCAGTGAAGAGAGGGAATTCTTATAAATATATTGACAGCCTTTCCTGTTTCATGTTAGGATTTTAATGTTATGTTTGTAGCACCCGTGCTACAACCGCTCAACATCAGGTCCTAAGCTTTTGCCTTTCCGGTAAAACGCCTGTGATTGGCGAGTCTGAGACATTTAAGGAGGTGCAAGTATGTACGCAATTATCGAAACTGGCGGTAAACAAATTAAAGTAGCAGCTGGCGAAGCGGTTTACATTGAAAAATTAAACGCAGAAGCAGGCGAAACTGTTACATTTGACAAAGTTTTATTCGTAGGTGGCGAAGACGTGAAGGTCGGTGCTCCACTAGTTGAAGGCGCTACTGTAACAGGTACTGTCGAAAAACAAGGTAAGCAAAAGAAAATCACTGTTTTCAAATACAAAGCGAAGAAAAACAATCGTAAAAAACAAGGTCATCGTCAACCATACACTAAAGTTGTTATCGAAGCAATCAACGCGTAAGGGCTGATTCTAGATGATCAAAGTTGTATTTGATGCTCCGCAGGAACGGATTACTTCGTTCACCTTAAGCGGACATGCTAATTTTGCTAAAAAAGGTTCTGATATCGTTTGTGCAGGTGTATCGGCTGTTTCCTTCGGGGCAGTCAATGCAATCTTGTCCTTAACGGACGTAGAGCCTGAGATTGAGCAAGGGAGAGAAGGCGGCTATCTTCGCTGCGTCATTCCGGGGAATCTTTCGCCGGAATCGGAAGAGAAGGTTCAGCTGCTTTTGAACGGAATGCTCATATCGCTGCAAACCATCGAACGTGATTATGGTAAATACATGAAAATTATCCTCAACCAATAGGAGGTGGAACAAATGTTAAGATTAGATCTTCAGTTCTTCGCTTCGAAAAAAGGAGTAGGTTCTACAAAGAACGGACGTGACTCAATCTCCAAGCGTCTTGGCGCTAAACGTGCAGATGGTCAATTCGTATCTGGTGGTTCTATCCTTTACCGTCAACGCGGAACAAAAATCTATCCTGGTGAGAACGTAGGCCGTGGTGGAGACGATACTCTATACGCTAAAGTAGACGGTGTTGTTAAATTCGAACGTTTCGGACGTGACCGTAAAAAAGTAAGCGTATATCCAGTTGCACAAGAAGCATAATTGGCATCTTTGAACAGAGGCTGACTCAAAAGGGTCTGATTCCTTCTACAAGACACTATATACCGCGTCATTTTTAATAATGGTATGCTATATAGTGATGAAGGGGTCCGGCCCTTTATTTATACTATAGAACGAACCAGCATTTTGCAGGAGACTTTAGTCATTAGTATAGGGAAAACAACCTCTGACTTACAAAAGGCTCGCCAATAGGCGGGCTTTCTTATACTTTCAGGGGGGAAATCCAAGATTACTCATCCATCCGATTTGGTTAAACCAAATAGACACTCCAATTCAACTATAATATCTCCAATTGGTGCATAAATAAGGCCCATTCTCTTTTTTAGTTCAAATGGCTCTACCATCGTCCAAAGAACTCAGGGTGTGCGGCTGTATTTTTTGGACGGGGGCTTTCATGTGAAGGCATGTGAATCGAGCTTCATTTCCTGTTTGTTGTTTTTTTGATATACTGTACAAATGGAAGTATTCAACATGATAGAGCTGAAAAAAGTTTCTTTATCATAATTGAAGGTGTTAATAATGGATAAAAATTGGACGACTATTGAAACTCTGCGTCAAACCAGGCATGACTGGCTGAATAAAATTCAAATCATCAAAGGGAATCTGGAGTTGAACAGAATTGATCGTGTCAAGGGCATCATTGATGAAATCATTGTTGAAACCCAGAATGAAGCACGACTCTCCAGTTTGAATTTACCTAAGTTCACCGAGATGTTGTTGACGTCGAATTGGAATAATGGATCATTTTATTGCGAATATGAAATCATTGATGTTTTTGAAGGCTCAACCGAGATGGACGGGCTGATGTATCGCTGGACTAACGATTTCTTCAAAATTCTGGATAAAAACCTGGATCCGTTTTTTGAAAATATACTGGCTGTTTCTATGTGTAAAAAAGAAGTGAGCGATATGCACTGTACATTTCATATGCAAGGCAGGTTCATTGATCAATCCCCAGTGATCGAGTTTTTGGAAAGTTCATTAACGGCTGAGCAATCAATTGAAATTCTTGAATGTAATGAGGATGAAATATTTTTTAAGATGGATATTAACTTTTAGAGAAGTATACAGCAAGAATTGACTTGCAGAAAACAAGGAAGTGATAGCATGTTTGTCGATCAAACGAAAGTCTATGTAAAAGGCGGAGACGGTGGTAACGGGATAGTTGCTTATCGTCGTGAGAAATTCATACCTAAAGGCGGGCCTGCTGGCGGAGATGGCGGTAATGGGGCCAATGTCGTGTTTGAAGTGGAAGAGGGCTTGCGTACATTAATGGATTTCCGTTATCAACGTCACTTTAAGGCACCTCGCGGAGAGCATGGCATGTCCAAAAACATGCATGGTGCTGCTGCAAAGGATATGGTCATCAAGGTTCCACCTGGCACCGTTGTCATTGATGATAAAACAAAGGAAGTCATTGCTGATTTAGTTGAGCACGGGCAACGCGCCATTATCGCCAAAGGTGGCCGCGGAGGCCGGGGAAATTCCCGTTTTGCCACGCCTGCCAATCCTGCACCTGAAATCGCGGAGAATGGCGAACCAGGCCAAGAACGCGATATCATCATGGAATTGAAACTGTTGGCTGATGTCGGTTTGGTTGGTTTCCCAAGTGTAGGGAAATCCACTTTGCTATCCGTCGTATCCGCAGCAAGACCTAAAATTGCCGAATATCATTTTACGACGATCGTACCGAACCTCGGAATGGTGGAAACGGAAGATCACCGAAGCTTCGTCATGGCCGATTTACCTGGTCTGATCGAAGGTGCTTCAGAAGGAGTGGGACTTGGACATCAATTCCTGCGCCATATTGAAAGAACGAGGGTAATCATTCATGTAATCGATATGTCTGGTCTCGAAGGCCGGGACCCTTATGAAGACTACCAAACAATCAATAAAGAATTGGAAGAGTATAACCTGCGCTTGACTGAACGTCCGCAAATCATTGTTGCAAGTAAAATGGATATGCCGGACTCAGCAGATAACTTAGCTGCATTCAAAGAAAAGCTGGAAGAAGACTATCCGGTCTTCCCGATTTCTGCCGTGACGCGTGAAGGGATCCGTGAGCTTCTTTATGCAATTGCTGATAAAATCGAAGAAACGCCTGAGTTCCCTCTTGATCATGAAGAAGAGAATACTGGAATCCATCGGGTTCTATATAAACATACATCACAGTCTGATGAATTTAACATTGAACGCGAATCCGATGGCAGCTTTGCCGTATCAGGATTCAAGATCGAGCGTCTATTCAAGATGACTGACTTCACCCGTGAAGAGTCCGTACGTCGTTTCGCGAGACAGCTTCGTTCATTCGGAGTCGACGAAGGCCTTCGCCAAAAAGGTGCGACAAATGGCGATATCGTCCGTATCCTTGAATATGAATTTGAATTTGTTGATTGATTGTAAACCATGATGGCAGGCATAAGGAGGCGTGCGGAGTTTGAATAAGGCCGATCAGAAATTTTTCCTCGTTCGAGAGGATGTCCTTCCCGAAGCGATGAAAAAAACACTGGAAGCAAAAGAAATGATTGAACGGGGAAAAGCAGAATCAGTTTGGGAAGCGGTACAGCGAGTGGACCTAAGCAGGAGTGCTTTTTACAAATACCGTGACACGGTTTTTCCGTTTCATACAGTTGTTAAGGAAAAGCTGATTACACTGTTCTTCTATCTCGAAGATCGTTCTGGTACTCTATCGGAGCTCTTACGGCTCGTCGCCTCATCCGGTTGCAACATCATGACCATCCACCAAACGATTCCTTTACAGGGACGTGCAAATGTCACCCTATCCCTGAATACGGGTGGGATGACGATGGATATTGATGATTTGCTTACTAAACTGCGTAAAATGGAGTTCGTCGAAAAAGTCGAAATCATTGGTAACGGCGCATGAAAACAGCCTGTACATTTCACATGTACAGGCTGTCAGTCTATAGACAAAAGGTTTCGAATTGGTCTAATTGATCCTGAGAGTGGCTGCAATGTGAAAGGTGAACAAACAAAACAGTTTGCCTGTTCGTTTCTTCCGGCGCAGACCGTAATGGATTGGTGTTGGGGACGAGTGGCACCGCGAAATAATCCGGAAGCTATCATTAAGATACGATAGAAAATCTGTTCAAACAGAGGTCACTTTGCCGAACGTTGAGAAGTGAGGCACTTATCATGGAAACCGTAACCTAAAGACCAACTGGTCCTAGTAATCATTTCAAGTTGATCTCGCTGAATAGACAAAGTTGATTGGAACGTAAGGTACGAGACTCCTGCGGGAAAAGTGCGTCCAAGGGAGCCCGCGGAATGCGAGTGCCTGGAGCGGAAATCAACGGTCAAAGTTTAAAAACCTAAAACAGCCTGAAGACAAACTCATTTACTATCGGGTTTGTCTTCAGGCTGTTTTCATTTGTAAGAGGAAATTACCGATTAACTATTGTAAAAAATCAGAAAATGGCATAACATAAACAATAGATTTTCCGTGAAAAGGAGTTTATAATATGACATCAAAAATTGCATTTCTTGGACCAAAAGCAACGTTCACGGATTTAGCTGTATCGCGACTATTTCCTAATGATATAAAAATACCGATGAACACGATTCCGGATTGCCTCGATGCCGTTCGGGACGGGGAAGTGAATCACGCGCTCGTGCCGATCGAGAATGCTTTGGAGGGTTCGGTAAATATAACGATGGATTACTTAGTCCATGAAGTCACATTGCCGATGAAAGGCGAAGTGACGATTCCAATCCAACAGCATTATATGGTGCATCCGGATCATGCATATCCTGGTTTCAAACCTGACATGGTTTATTCGCATTCCCATGCCATCGCTCAATGCCGCAAATTTCTACATAATGAGCTAAGGGGCATTCCGTATGAGTATGTCACATCCACAGCAGCCGCTGCGAAGATGGTGATGGAGAATCCCGATATCAATATTGCTGCAATTGCAAATGATATGGCTGCAGAGGTGTACGGTTTGACGATTGCAAAACATAATATTCACGATTACGAGCATAATCATACCAAGTTTATCGTCGTATCCAACAGTGAAGTCGACTATGAAGGGCATTTGACCGTTGAAGGGGATAAGAAAACGACCTTGATGATTCAGCTGCCTGCCGACCACTCAGGGCAGCTGCACCAAGTGCTTTCCGCGTTTTCCTGGAGGAAACTTAACCTTTCCAAGATTGAATCAAGACCCATGAAAACAGGATTAGGCAATTACTTTTTCATCATCGACATAGAAATGTCCCTTGACGATGTCCTCATCCCAGGAGCAATCTCTGAGCTCGAGGCCTTAGGATGTACGGTTTCGATCATGGGAAGCTATTCATGCTTTAAAGTACAAACTGGTGTACCGCAACGATAATCATTTGAGAAATTTTATCAAAAATGATAAGGTACAACATCGGCTGAGTTTTATCCAATGAATACGAAGGTGCCCCGGAAGTTTTTCCGGGGCATTTTTTTTTGTGAGTTTTCGTTAAGGTTTGTATTTCCATTAAGTACAAGTTCCTAAAATGGTTGGCTGTCATTTTATGAAATATAGAAATAGGCAGAATGATTTTGGACTGATTCAGTGGATGCATCTTTTTAATCAAAAATGCAGAGAGAGGGTGGTGGTCAGCAGAGATGGATAGTCAATTCAAAGAAACTTTCGGTTCTTGGACTCAAGCGATAGGAACCGTCATTTCAGCTGTTGCTGGTACACCATCCAATGTCTTGGACGAAGAATTTCGTAAGAACTTGGATTTGATTGGAAATGAACTTCAAGCAACAGGAAATGCCTTATTGGCGGACGCGGAAGAAACCTGGTCTCTGGATAAATTCGGCAATATAATACAGGCGATCGGGAATTCGACTGTTATCTTAGGCTTAGTCATTGATTTTGATGAAATAACGAAACAGGAATTAATCATCAAAGGCAATCTGATTCAAGCGTTGGGCGGTGGAACCGCTTTGGCGGGGGCATACGAAAATCCGGATGAACCGGAGCAGGCCTTCAATGCTACGGGGAATTTGTTGCAGGCGATTGGGAATTCGATGCAAGCGATAGGTGGAATTGCCGAACTTAAAAATAGCATTCTAGAAAAAGACCAAGAAAAGGATCAAGAACAAGAAGAACAAGATAAGGAGCAGGAACTGCAAAAATATCAATATCCTTATTTGGAAGAGAAGCAATCTGATGCTGAGCTAATCCAAGTGATGGGAGGCTGGGTACAGGCGGTCGGTTCCGTCATTAGTCTTATTGGGCAGTTGAGAAGTAACGAAGATGAAGACTCCGGGGATGGCAGCTCGAATGAAAGCAATTCCAATGATGAGTCAGCATGAGGGCCAATAAAAAAATCCTCAAAAGAGTTGGCTTTTGAGGATTTTTCGTTCATTCAATCGACTAAAATGCCGGCATCCCTCAAAGCACACTCCGCTTCGTCGAGCAGTTCTTCGGATGATGCGCTCAGTGTATGGAGATGAATGCCGCTCGTTAGTTCCGATAAAAACGATGCATTCGTTGCCGTCACCCTTGAAAGGAATTGCTGGACCTCTTTACGGCTGCTGACCATGATGGAAGCGGTCAGGTCACCGTATACGGGGTGCTCGATTTTGACATCTTTCACCGTGATGCCGATATCCACTAGTAAATATAGTTCTTCTTGGGTCCGGGAAGGATCGTGTTGGCAAGCAATGATCCTTTCCGGCTTTTGCGTGCTCCCCGTTTGTAAGTAAAGATAGCCTTGGCTTGTGGCAATGATAGGTTCATTCCGCGCTTTCAGAAGGGTTATGTCACCAACGATAACCTGCCGGCTTACATTCGTTATCTGCGAAAGCTCGCTGCCTGTTACAGGCTCTGCGCTTGTTTGCAATAAATGTAAGAGTTTCGTCCGTCTTTCTTCCCCAAGTAATTTCTTTCTTTCCATAAACATTCACCTCTTTAATTACAAACATTCTAACATAGATTGGAGGGTTTTATCGAATGGCAACTATTCCTTCGATGCAGTCCGCCAACTTGTGGATGTCGTCGGCCGTCGTGTTTTTGCCAAAGGAAAAGCGGACGAATTGATGGGCTTCATCTTCGCTTTTTCCAATGGCCATCATCGTTTTTGAAGGATCTTGTTTGCCGATTTGACAGGCGCTTCCCGTCGAAACGGCGAATCCTTTCTGGTTTAATTCCAGCATGATGTACTGTCCTTGCAATCCAGCGAAGGTCAGAGCCAGAATGTGAGGCAATTGCTCGCTTTTTGCTTCGATGATTTGAAAATTGATTTTCCTTTCCGTCAGCCGTTGAATCAATTGCATCCTAAGTGCGGAAATCCGTTTTCGTTCATCTTCCATGATATCGCCCAATTTCTTAGCAGCGGTTACGAAGGAAGCTATTCCAGGGACGTCCACTGTTCCTGGTCGGAAACCATATTCATGAGTGATATTGGGTACAGAAGCCTTCAACTGATGGATGGCCGGGAAAATGACGGCCCCAGTCCCTTTTGGACCATAAACTTTATGACTGGAAACGGATAGTCCATCACATGAGGCGGCTATCTTGCCAAGCGGTAATTTAGCAAATGATTGAACACAATCCACATGAAAAAAAGCCTGTTTTTTTCGAACGATTTCACTTATTTGCTCAATCGGTTGAATGACCCCGATTTCCGAATTCACATGTTGCACAATGACTAAGCATGTTTTCTCCGACATGCTTTCCTGCAGATGTTCAATATCAACACGGCCATCTTCCAAATGCCGTAAATAGGTAACCTCGAAGCCATCTTGTTCAAGCTTCGCCACGCAATTGGCAAGAGATGCATGTTCAGTTTTGCTTACAATCAAGTGGTTCTGCCAGGATGGTTTCGAAGCGATGAATGTATCTATCGCAAGCATGTTGCTTTCTGATCCGCCGCTCGTAAAGATGATTCCTTCCTTTTTTATGTTCAGCATTTCTGCGAGTTGCTGCCGTGACATATCCAATAAACGTGCCGCTTCAGAGCCAATATCATGCAAACTGCTCGCATTCCCGAAAAACTTCCGGGATGCTTGACTGAATACGTCGAGAGCCTCCTCATCAATCGGGGTTGTAGCGGCGTAATCCAAATAAATCAAGAAATCACTTCCATCCTTTAATCTTAAAAAACTCTTGATAATAGTTTAATAATATGTAAATATAGTTGTCAAGACACCTGTCATAAACAGGAGGAATGAAATAATGGTAAAAGCGGAAATCATCGTGATAGGCAGCGGGATTGCTGCCTTGAAAACGGCATTGGAAGCAAGTGAACATAAGCATGTGATACTCATCACAAAATCAAATATCCGTCATGGTAATTCATATTTAGCTCAGGGCGGGATTGCTGCTGCAATATCTGATCGTGACAGAGTATCTCTACATAAAAAAGATACGCTGACGGCTGGTCAGAGATATAACAAAGTGAAGGCAGTGGAAAAACTCGTCGAAGAGGCACCTTCGGTTATAGCTGAACTTATAGAATCGGGTATGCGATTTGACCATGATCATGACGGAACTCTATTGCTTGGCATGGAGGGCGCCCACAGTGAACGAAGAATCCTCCATAGTCACGGGGATGCTACCGGAAAGTACATCATGGAACATCTTATAGGGTGCTTGAAAAAATCATCGATTACTGTGATGGAGAATGTTACTGCAGTGGAGTTGATCATCGGGAAAGATGATTCTTGCATAGGTGTCAAAACACTTGATAAGGCAGGGGAACTCGTAACCTATCATGCTGAACAGACGGTTTTGGCAACAGGCGGCTGTGGTTCCCTATACCATTTCACTTCAAATTCACAAACGGTTTCAGGTGATGGAATCGCACTTGCATTCAAGGCCGGTGCAAAAGTTCGTGACATGGAATTCATACAGTTCCATCCGACCCTGCTTTTTGTAAATGGCAAAGCTCAAGGTCTGGTATCAGAAGCGGTTCGCGGGGATGGTGCGAGATTAGTGACGGAAATGGGAAAGCCAATCATGGAGGATGTCCATAGCTTGAAGGATCTAGCTCCAAGGCATATTGTGGCACAGACGATTTTTTCTTATATACAGCGCGGTGAAAAGGTATTTTTGGACATTTCGATGATTAAGGATTTTAAAAATCGTTTTCCGACAGTGACCTCATTATGTGAAAAAAGCGGACTGGACCTTCAATTGGGGAAAATCCCGGTTGCTCCTGGAAACCATTTTCTAATGGGAGGGATTGAAGTGGATGAATCGGGGCAAACCTCAGTACCTTCTTTGTATGCAGTTGGTGAAGTGGCATGCACGGGTGTACATGGTGCAAACCGTTTGGCAAGCAACTCCCTTCTCGAAGGACTGGTTTTTGGAAATACGCTAGGACGTTTCCTTGCTAAATTGCCGGCAAGGTCAATACCGGAAGAAAAAGACCAGTCCAAGAGTTCCAGCCAAATTTCCTTTTTACCTGATTTCACGACATTGCAGGAAAAATTAATGAAAGAAGCGGGAATCGTTCGAAATGAAGCGGGTTTAACTCGACTGAAGGATTATCTTGAGACTTTTAATATCGAAAAATTGCTGCATATGGAAGTAACGACATTATCGAAACAAGAAATAACGAAAATCAATGCCATAATCGTGGCGTGGCTGATTGCCGAATCCGCATTGACCAGGACGGAAAGCAGGGGCGGTCATTTCCGCAGTGACTATCCAAGTGAAGATGACACCCAATGGCTTGAAAATTCGGTTATCCTTGCTTGCACGGATGTGAAAAACCGACAAGGGAGACGACTATATGAATATATTGAAGCTTAAGCAGATGCTGCAACAATTTTTAATGGAAGATATAGGTGAATGCGATGTAACCAGTGATACGATTTTTGATCAAGGTGAACAAGGAACTTTGACATTCATCGCAAAAGAAGGCGGGGTCTTTAGTGGAGGGGACGTCATCAAGACGGGATTTGCATTGTTGGATGAGCAAATCGAAGTTTTCGTTTTTGTTCAAGAAGGCGAAGTTTTTGAAGAAGGACAGCAGCTTGCAAAAATGACCGGTGATATGGCCTCTCTTTTAAAAGGGGAACGGGTTGTTTTGAATTTAGTGCAGCGTATGTCCGGCATTGCCACACAGGCTCATAAAGCTGCCATGATTTTAGCGGGGACGAAGACGAGAGCTTGTGATACGAGGAAAACTACACCAGGACTGCGGATGCTTGAAAAATATGCCGTCCGTTCCGGCGGGGCATACAATCACCGAAATGGTCTGTATGATGCAGTCATGATAAAGGACAACCATATTTCTTTCGCTGGGTCGATAACGAAAGCGGTTCAAACGGTAAAATCCAAACTGGGACATACCACTAAAGTGGAAGTGGAAACGGAATCACCACAACAGGTGCTTGAAGCAGTGGAAGCCGGTGCAGATATCATCATGTTCGATAACCGGAGCCCCGAAGAAATCAAGCAACTGATTAAATTGGTTCCCGACCACATCATAACTGAAGCTTCTGGAGGGATCCATTTAGACAATCTAGCCTCATATCGGGAAACAGGGGTGGATTATATTTCGTTGGGCAGCTTGACGCACAGTGTCAGGGCACTTGATATTAGCGCAAAGGTCAAAGAACGTGAGGGGATATTGAAATGAACATATTGGAGATGGCTAAAACAGCAGGAAATACATTGCCTGAAAAGTATAAAACGATGACAAAGGAAGAGATGGAGAATCGGGTCCATGACATCAAGAAACGCCTGGGGAACCGTCTTTATATCCCCGGCCATCATTATCAACGGGAGGAAGTCATTCAATTTTCGGATTCAACGGGGGATTCACTTCAATTGGCTCAGCTTTCCGCGCAAAATCGCGAAGCGGATTATATCGTGTTTTGCGGCGTGCATTTCATGGCTGAAACAGCAGATATTTTGACGGAAGAAGGGCAGACGGTTATCCTTCCTGACATGCGTGCAGGCTGCTCCATGGCGGATATGGCGGATATTGAACAAACGGAACGGGCGTGGTCAAAGCTTCAGGATTTATTTGGTGATACGATCCTTCCGCTAACTTATGTTAATTCCACTGCGGCCATCAAAGCTTTTGTAGGAAAAAATGGCGGGGCGACGGTGACTTCTTCCAATGCACAAGGGATGGTCTCGTGGGCCCTCTCGCAAAAAGAAAGAATCCTTTTTCTTCCAGATCAGCATCTTGGGAGGAACACAGCCTTTGACCTTGGAATCCCATTGAATGAAATGGCTGTTTGGGATCCGCATAAGGATGAATTGATCTATGAAGGGGAACTGGAAGATCTGAAGGTACTTCTTTGGAAAGGACATTGTTCAGTCCATGAAAATTTCACTACGGCGAATATTGAAACGCTTAGAGCGGAGCAGCCTGAAATGAATATCATCGTTCATCCCGAATGCCGCCGTGAGGTAGTCGCCCTGTCAGATTATGCGGGTTCGACATCGTACATCATAAATATGATCGAAAGAGCAGAACCAGGTAGTTCCTGGGCAATCGGCACGGAAATGAACCTTGTCAAGCGACTTATCGCCAATAATCCTGACAAGAACATCATCTCGCTAAATCCGAATATGTGTCCATGCCTTACAATGAACCGGATTGATCTGCCTCATCTGCTGTGGGCGCTTGAATCCATTGAAGAAGGTATAATCATCAATCCGATAAAAGTGGAGAAGAGCATTGCGGATAATGCCATCCTGGCTTTAAACAGAATGCTGGAACGCGTTTGAGTCAGTGCTTTCAAAAAAAGATTTTGGATCATAAGAAAAAAGGGGTAAGACACCCAGTTAGTCGACCTAATGGGGTTTGAAATGGTCTTATCCCGAATCCCTTTTCACGATTTATCACGGGGATTATTTCCTTGATTTTAAAAACCAGACGTAGTTATCCTTATGTATTTTTTCTGTTTTATATAGCTGAAATCAGCGGGAACGTTGTTTGTTGAGGGTTTTGGGAAGCTTGTCCCCCTTTCAGACTGAAGACAAATTCAAAGAAAAGTGATTTTACTTGCAGTCATGTCAAAGATTGCAGTTGATAGGAACGGAAGGTACGAGACTCCTGCGGGAAAACGTGTCCAAGGGAGACCCCACAGGCGCCGAGGGCGCCGAGGGCGGACCGCCTGCGGAAAGCGAGTGCCCTACGTTCCAATCAACGTTCAAATTTTACTGTTTTAAGAACCTTTATAGGCTATTCGCTTTAAATGTATTGCCTTCATTCATATCACCGGATTTAAATCCTTTATTGAACCACCGTTTTCTCTGTTCGGATGTACCGTGCGTGAAGCTGTCTGGAACCACGTAACCCTGTGCCTTTTTTTGGATACGGTCATCTCCCACACCACTTGCTGCATTCAAGGCTTCCTCAAGATCGCCTTCTTCAAGTAAATTCTCTCCTTGGGCATGATGCGCCCAAACTCCAGCCAAATAATCGGCCTGTAATTCAAGACGGACAGAATACCTATTATATTCCGTTTCGCCGACCTTTGATCGATCTGGCATTTCCTTTTCCGTTGTCCCTAAAAGTGTCTGAACATGATGTCCTACTTCGTGGGCAATGACATAAGCCATGGCGAAATCCCCGGGTGCCTGGAATTCTTGCTTCAACTCTTGATAAAAGCTGAGATCAATATATAGTTTCATGTCACCAGGACAATAAAATGGCCCTACCGAAGAAGCTGCCATCCCGCATGCCGATTCGACACTACCTGAATACAGGACAAGCTTAGGTTCCTTATATTCGAGTCCGTTTTTACGGAATTCTTCTGTCCAGACCTGCTCCGTTTCTGCAAGGACGACAGATACGAACTGCGCAAGTTCCTTTTCTTCATCAGTTTCGACATAAGAGCTGCCATTGTTCGATTCAGTAGGCTTCAAGCTGCCTAGCAAATCACTTGGATTACCGCCAAGGAGCGTCACGATCAAGACAATTGCCAATCCGACCCCTCCGCCGATTCCGGCCATGCTTTTTCCGGTCATGCCTCTTTTGTCCTCGACGTTCGAGCTGGCCTGTCTACCTTTCCATTTCATTATGAATTCCCCCCAGGAATGTAAGATAAGTACCTGAATAAAGCCTTAGGCATTTACTTTCTTATACCCGGATTTCCTTCAGTTTAGACAGAAGCTTGAAAGAAGCGTTTCAAACCATGATGGCTTCCTAACTAAAAAACCATTGCCTCCTTTTCTTGGAATGAATGCAATGGGGCCAATATCTAATAATGGAATTGAATTTCCTTTTTGAAGAAGTCATATCATTTATTTCTTCTCCAAAAAAGTAGCTTCCATGTCCCTAAATCATTGATCCAATCATAAAAGTCATTTTTCACGCATAAGTTTTCATGATAAAAATAATAGCATTTCACCCACTGCTTCATAGAATATATGGACATATGCACAGGAGGGGTTAACAGCGTGAAAATTCATATAGTCCAAAAAGGCGATACACTTTGGAAACTCGCCAAAAAATACGGCGTAAGTTTTGAAGAACTTAAAAAAGTTAACGCGCAATTGAGCAACCCGGACATGATGATGCCCGGAATGAAAATTAAAATACCAGGGACATCCGGAGCTGTAATAAAAGAAACGGGTAAACCAAACGTGAATATTCAGCAGGGAATGAAAGAATCCCAAATTCAACCATATCAGGCTCAGCCAGCACCTATGAAAGAGCAGCAAATTATGCAAAAACCGGCAGTAAAAGAACAGCCGAAATTTCAACAGCCTGTAAAAGAGCAACCGAAATTTCAACAGCCGGTAAAAGAACAGCCAAAATTTCAACAACCAGTAAAAGAACAGCCAAAATTTCAACAGCCTGTAAAAGAGCAGCCAATCGTTCAACAACCAAAAAAAGAGCAGCAGATCGTTCAGCCAAAGCCTATCATTAAAGAAAAGCAAAAAGTCGTTCCAAAAGAAATGCCGGTGCCGATGCCGGTAATTCCGGAAATCGATGTCAATAATTATTATATGGTCAACATGACCAATATGAGTGTGCAAAAGCCTCCTGCACCACCACCATTACCAAAGAAAAAAGAAGAGCCTGCAGTCACTAAAAAGAAGAAGAAAAAGCCAGCTGTACAGCCAGCTCAGGATGAGCCGGAGGATGATTGCATTCCAGTAACGCCAATCCTGCCTGGAAGCGGTTATTGCATTCAACCGCCACCGTGGGCGCATATGCACATGCAAGGCATGCAAGCCCCTTACCAAGGCGTTCAAGGGTATCAGGCAGCTCCGGAAATGCATGATTATCAAATGATGGAAGAGAGCTCTGATATTTGGGAAGAATCTCCTGACATGCAAATGATGGATCAAGGATTTGTCCAAGGGGCGAGCATGTATGCACCAAGCCAGCAATATTATCCATATCAAGCCTCCGCACCGGTTCCGCACCATTATTATGGAGGGATGAATCAACAACTTCAAGCAGGTTCATATATGCAACAAGATTATGAGTCACCAGGCGAATCGCCTTCATACAATCAAAACTTCCCTCAGCATTTTTCCCAGACTGCCGGTGAGGAAGAGGAAGAGGAAGATTGCGGTTGTAATAAGGGGCTACTTGGAACTTATGGGCCGGAAGTGAAGGGGCAGTATCAGGGCAACCAAGGGATGGATGCCAATGCACATTACCATCCGGATTATCACCAATATCAATCCGTTCAATCACAGCAACAGGTCCCAGGGATGTCACCTAAAGAGTCTCAGATGGGAATGGAGATGCAATATCAATTTGATGATGAGTCAGTAGAATCGCCTCAACAAGATGAAGGATTCATGATGATGGGCGGCCAAAACGGAGGTCAGCCAGGTATGATGATGGGCGGCCAAAACGGAGGTCAGCCAGGTATGATGATGGGCGGCCAAAACGGAGGCCAGCCGGGTATGATGATGGGCGGTCAAAACGGAGGCCAGCCAGGTATGATGATGGGCGGCCAAAACGGAGGCCAGCCAGGCATGATGATGGGCGGTCAAAACGGAGGCCAGCCAGGTATGATGATGGGCGGTCAAAACGGAGGCCAGCCAGGCATGATGATGGGCGGCCAAAACGGAGGCCAGCCAGGTGTGATGGGCGGCCAAAACGGTGGTCAACCGTGGATGATAGGCGGTCAAAACGGAGGCCAGCCAGGCATGATGATGGGCGGCCAAAACGGAGGCCAGCCAGGTGTGATGGGCGGCCAAAACGGTGGTCAACCGTGGA